>NZ_JACJIQ010000009.1:0-240112 GCF_014138425.1 Rufibacter ruber | reverse complement strand
AGTACCTGAAAAAGGAAAAACAACTGCGGATAACTACGCCTAGAAGGCATCCAACCTCTACAATGCGTGCAGGACGCCTTCTAGCCTTGTTCGTTAGGCTACAATTAAATAAATTGAAAAAAATAACGAAGATTGTCGCAACTAACTGGATTCACTTAGTCGGATTCTATATAACGACTTATCTAAGCATATTAATTTTTAAATTATTAGGTGTCCCGCAGTATGAAGGAGGAAGATGGGGACAAGCACTTTTATTAAGTATTGTATCTGTTCCATTCCTATTCCTTACATACGGACTTATGATAATGGCAGGAATTTTCTCTGCCTTAACATTCTTAGATTTGGTTTTATTTAGACTTATTAAAAGTAAGATTAGAACAATCCTTTTAGTGGAATGGATAATAATTGTTCCAATATTTATCTACTGGGCTTTTGAATATGAATACTGGCTTTGGATTACATTAGCATTATCTTTCTTCGTTACTCAATACTTGAGAGATAAAAAAATAAAGAAAATCGTAGCCTAACAACGTGTAAACTTCAGCTTCGGCCGACGGCCTCGCCCGTCGTTTAGCTAAGTCCGTTATGGCCAAGCCAAATAATTAAAAGAATGAAAAATGTATTCAAAATTCTATTCGTATTATTCATTTCGTCTTGTTCCAACTCAACACAAGAGAGTTCGCCTGCTACTTTGGTAGAAGAAGAGCTTGCCTTAAAGCCTGACACTCTGCTAGCCAAGAAGAGCACAGCGGACTCATCACAAAAAGTGGCGGACACCTCTACTGATGAGAATGAATCTGGAGAATGCGTTTTCGACCAGACAACGCAGACGGATGAATTTCTCCAAAATATAAAAGAACTCAACGGCTACAAGTGGGACTATGAAAAGCGGACGGCGACCTTTGTGCTTGAAACTGGTGATACACTTTTGATTTCAAGGGGAGGTTGCAATCATTTCGCCGTATCTGCAGAATTCAGGCTAAGAAACGACAAAACAGACTATACCAAATGGAGTAACGTCTACAAGAAAGTCCTCTGGATTGCCAAAGCACTCGACAAAGAGTTTGACTTCCAAGAACTAAAGAATGACATTGAAGCAAATAAAGTTACAATTGAGAAATATGACCACGCGGATATAGCTTCATTCTCAAGTGAAATACTTGTGGACAGGGACTATTCAATAGTACGTGAGTTGGGGCCAGAGGTAAAGGTCATCACGTTGAGCTACTCAATCGTATAAAAAAGGCCAGGCCATAACAAGGTGTAAACGTCACCCTTCGGCCGACGGCCTCGCGCGTCGTTTACACAAGTACGTTGTGCTAAATAAAATATCTATGACAGATAAATCCAGAGGATATTTGCCCGTTGAACTTCCCTTTTATGATAAATTGAATTGGGATATGAATTTGATTATCTCTTGTTTGGATGTATTTAGAGTTCAATTGCCTATTTGGTTTGAAAATTTCCCAAAATCGGCTGAATACGATTTATTATCTTTTGAAAAGCCACATGGACCACCTTATCCAGTAATTGGCATTTATTGTGAAGATGATAAGGATTTTAAAAGCCTACCGAGTTTTATTGAAATATTTGATAATCTGGAATTAAAGATGACTAAAGAAATGATTGAAGAGGTTATTAATGAATCAAAAATAATCAAATCTATTACTTGGGAGGAATTAAAAAAGATTGGAGTTTATACTGAACCTGTACAATATAAATAATTACTTAGCACAACAACGCCTAAAAAGCATTAAAACGCTTTTTAGCCGCGGCCATCTGAAAAAAATTTAAAACAAAATGAATATGAAAAATATCTATTATTTATCGAATCTACTTCTTTTGACATGGTTCCTCACAGGATGTGAAAAAGAGGAGTTGCCTAAACCTACTCAAAATGGTTCGGGCATAATTGCCTGCAAAGTAAATGGCTAACCATGGATTGCGGAAATCAAAAGTTTATTTGCGAATGGTGAAAAATTCTATGTTAATTATGGGGCTAATAAAAGTCCTAAACGCTTCGTTCTTGGCGCAAGACGCACGACCGATGACCATAATAGCAGAATTGAAATCGCCCTGGAGGATTTAAGGACCACTGGCATTCAACAACTTAATTTTGACACCTATTCTTATCCTGGCAATCTTTCATTCAAGAATTACGGGGGACACAACGATTATAACGATTTCAGGGCTGAAAAAGACTTCCTAACGAATACCAGGCATACGAGGGCTGTCAACATTACGAGATTGGATACGGTGCAAAGGATAGTTTCGGGCACTATTTATTTTACGGCCGAAAACCTATCCGGAACAGGAGAAACAGTTAATGTCACAGATGGTCGTTTTGATGTGAAATACTAAAAAGGAAGAGAGTATTACGCTACTAATCAAAAACCGTGGGAGGTTCTTCAAGATAACATTGGTTATATTAAACTGGGAATCATCAATGAGAAAGAACTTGCTGATGCCCTTCATAGCCTGGTAAGCGCCAAAGCCATCATTATAGATCTGAGAGGTTACCCTAAAGAATTTTATGGTTACCATTTCAGGGACTTTCTGGGAGTGAGGAACGCAGAAACGAATAAAGTATTAAAGCCAGATTTTAGGTTTCCTGGCAAGTATATTTTATCCAACCATACTATTGTTCCTAAAGGGGATCCCAAGTTCACAGGTGAAGTTCTAGTTCTTGTTGACGAATACACGCAAAGCAGGGCCGAATATACTGCCATGTGGCTACAGAATGGATACCATGTAAAAACGGTAGGCAGCCAAACCGCAGGAGCAGGCGGAACGATGGTTCCCCAGGAGTTTGTAGGAGGTTACAAATCCTACTTTACGAGTAGTGCCATCTTCTACCCAGACATGGCCCCGATACAAAGAAAGGGTGTGAAAATCGATATTGAAATTAAACCAACCCTTCAGGGGACGGTTGATGGCAAAGATGAAATACTTGAACGGGCTATTGAATTAGTGACTAAAAATCAATAAATACTGTTGCCAACTACGTGTATACGGTATGTTCGGCCGAGTGCCTCGCCGCCTATTACATAAGTACGGTAGCGGTCATTGAACATATAAATCACTCACATTCAGATCTGTTTTTTTAGTTCCTGGGAATTTCAGAGAATGACAGATCCTTTTGCACTTCCCTTTGCCGCCGAATCCTGCTAAAAAATTTTCCTGCCGGGCAACCACTTCCTCCAAAATAGCATCTTCCAGATGGTAGCCTTCTGCGGTAGCACTAAGCCAGACCAGGTTACGTCCATCTTTTCAAAACAAGAATAACTATCATGACCAAAAGATCCTTCCTGCTGCTGTTTTTCTTAGGAAACATGGCGCTGGCAACTGCCCAGCAAACAAAAATGATAAACGTCCAAGATCATTCGCTTGAAATGGTGCAGGCAGGAACAGGCGCCTACACGGTTATCTTCGAGTCTGGCTTCGGAACGGATTATAAAGTATGGGGGCCCGTGGCTTCCGAAGTCATGCAAACAAACCAGGTCATGCTGTATTCAAGGGCCGGAACGGGTAAGTCTGAACCAAACCCGAAGCCGCAAACCTTGGAGGCAGCATTGCAGGATCTGCGCACCCTCATTGAACAGGCAAAGCTGCAACCACCCTTTATTCTGGTGGGCCACTCATACGGCGCCTTCATCATCCGCGCTTATGCGGCGCAGCATCCGGATGAGGTGAAAGGCCTGGTCTTTGTTGATCCGGCGCAAGAGAAAATGATGCAGGAGCTGAAAAAGGCAGATCCTGCCAAAGCGTTAAAAGACATAGAACTGCAAAACAGCTTTGTGCCCGCCAGGTTTCGGCAGGAAAACGCTTTGATCAACCAGATATTTGACAAAGGCGCGCTGCCTGACTTCGGAAAGCTGCCACAGGTACCGGTTGTGGTGCTCACCTCTGTCCAGCACCGGGCTAACCCGGAGCTGTTTCTGCACGAGCCGAAAGGTGTGGCAATATGGCGAAACCTGCACACCGAATTCTTCAGTCAGTTTACCAACGGTGCACACATTGTAACAGCCAGAAGCGGCCACAACATACACCGCGAAGAGCCCGAGTTAGTAGTTAATGCCATTAGCCAGGTGGTGCAGGCGGCCACCAAGGAAAAGCAGCGACAGGAGCACGAAGCGAAAATGACGACTTTGGAAGCGAACATGATGCAGGCGGCCACTTACCTGAAAACACGAAAAGAGCCAAAGGCAGAAAAAGTGGTTTTTGAGGCGCTAAAGAATTCTGGTTTTAACGAACGCATGATCAACACCATTGCCTACCAGCAGCTCAGCAACCCCAACAACCTGGCTCTGGCCCTGCTGACCTTCAAGTATAACACAATTCAGTATCCGCAATCGGCCAACGCCTTTGACAGCTATGGAGAAGCCTTGCTGAAGCAGGGAAAGCTGAAACAGGCAGAACAGCAGTTTCTAAAAGCCATTGAACTTGCCGCTACAGCAAACGACTCCTCTATACTTAAAAGCAGCCAGAAAAACATAGAGAAAATCAACCAGTTGAAAAAGACCAAATGATTCTGGAGTGGGGCTGCGTAAACCTACGGCACAAAAGGGAAAGAATTGCTTTCCCTTTTGTGCCGTAGCACCAAAACTCAAGCACCTGGAATAAGAGCGCTCTCTCTTTAGCGTTTACAGTACGTAAAAGCTGAACTGAATTTAACCCATAATAAAAAACAATGTCCGCTAACAAAACCTATAAGGTAGCTGCGCCATCTCATGGCCAAACACATTGTGGCAAATTTAAATAGTAGTTTTTAGGTTAGGCAACCAGAAAATTCAGCAGCAAGCGTAGCAGAAGCAACACTAGATCTCAGCAGGAGAAGCAGAAGCCTCATAAGCGGAAGGGACGTTATGTTTGATCCGGAAAAGTCGCAAAATGCGTACAGCCCAACCTACTCCTAGAATGCGTTTTCGGCCTGTTTTCCGGAAAACAGCTCAAAAACAGACAAGAGGATTTAGCTCGAACTCCGGTTTCCTGTTTTTGGCCTACTTTTAGAAAAACAGGCTAAAAACAGAGGAAACTCCAACCCGTACAAAACCCCTAAATCCTGATCAGGCAGGTAGGAGACAGCTGTACGTTTTGACCTCCAGAGAACAAACCCGCATAAAAGGGTCTCATATTCATTTATGATAGTGTTGTCACCTCTGTGAGCGAACAGGGACCGCTAAAAAAGCTCCGCTAAAGTCGGTGGCAAGAATTTATCTTCTAAATTGCACCCTCACCCATACCTGGCAGCCTTACACCAGGCACTTCCGTTACAAGAAAGTGACAAAACCCTAGCAATACTATGCGCGCGCCATTTTCTATTTCGTTAGCTCTCGCGCTAACCCTGCTCATTACCAGCTGTGACAAGAGCCAGAAAGCACCTGAAACCACCAGCACCTCCCCCGCACAAGACCCTGCCGGCGAAATCAACTATGGGGTGGTGAAAACCCTTCCGCATGACACCACCGCCTTTACAGAGGGGCTGCTTTTTCACAACGGCACCCTGTATGAAAGCACAGGGTCTCCGGCCGACCTTCCGCAAACCAGATCGGTCATTGGCGTGGTAAACCAGGAAACCGGGCGGCTACAGGTAAAGACGGAGCTGGATAAGCAAAAGTACTTTGGGGAGGGCATCGTGATCTTGAATGATAAAATCTACCAGCTGACCTATGTGAGCAAGGTAGGCTTTGTATATGACCTGGCCTCATTTAAGAAAGTGGGCGAGTTCTCGTTCCCCAGTGATGAGGGCTGGGGCATGACCACAGACGGAACCCACCTGATCATGAGTGACGGCACTGAGCAGCTCACCTATCTGGACCCTACCACTTTTAAAGTAGTTAAAACAGTAGAAGTTTCTGACCAATACGGTCCGGTTGATGATTTAAACGAGCTGGAATACATCAAAGGCTTTCTTTACGCCAACGTCTACACCACCAATAACATCTTGAAGATAGACCCCGCAACGGGCAGCGTGGTGGGGCAGCTCAACCTCACTTCACTGGCCCAGGACGCCCAAAGACGCCATGCGGGTTCCTTAGAGCTGAACGGCATTGCCTTTGAAGAAGCAAGCGGCAATGTTTACGTGACGGGTAAAATGTGGCCTACCCTCTATGTTCTCAGGTTTAAACTGTAGCAGTAGGGTTTTTCTCTCCCCAGCCTCCCGCTGGCATGCCGTCCACTTGCCCGTGTGGGTAAATCCTGTAGCTTTGCCTTATGGCAACCCAGATTCAAACCTTTTTGATTGATGCGTTTACCAGTCAGCCTTTCAAAGGAAACCCGGCAGGTGTCTGTTTACTTGACTCACCGCTGGAGCCTCCCCTCATGCAGGCCATTGCCGCCGAGTTGAATGCGTCAGAAACTGCCTTTCTGGTGGCAGATGCTTCCCACAGCCACACCTACTCTATCAGGTATTTTACCCCCACGGTAGAAATTGGCTTCTGCGGGCATGCCACAGTGGCCGCAGCCAAACTGGTTCTGGAAAAGCGAAAGTGGCCGCACGTTCAATTCCGCACCGCCCAAGGGTTGGTACTACAGGCAGCTCCGCATGAAAGCGCGGTGCTTCTCCAGTTCCCGCTGTACCTGCCAAAGCCTTATGGACCCGCGCCTGCCCTTTGGGAGGCCCTGGGTCTTCCTGCCCAGCCACAGGTATTTCTGGCGGAGGAGCTGCACATGCTGTTGCTGGAGGTGCCCTCCCTGGAGGATCTCCTGCTGTTGAGGCCAGATTTCACTAAGCTCCGGCAGGCCGTTGAGGGCGTAAAAGGGCTGGCGGTTACCACACAGACCCCAGATACCCCCTTTGATTTTCAATCCAGATGTTTCTGGCCATGGGTGGGCATTGACGAAGACCCCGTCACCGGTTCTGCCCATAGCGCCCTGGCGTCTTACTGGTCGCAACGCTTGCAAAAGAAGGAACTCAAGGCGTACCAATGTTCCAGACGCGGGGGCTCTATGGAGTTACGCATTACCCGTGATAGCACCCTGGAAGTCAAAGCCTTCGCTACCATTGTCTTAGAAGGCACGCTGCACCTGGCATAACTTTCTACCTCTAAAAAGATGGAGATTGTCTCTTTATAGACTCTATTTCTGTTTTCGGCTTAGTTTTCTGAAAACAGACCCAAAACGAACAAACACTGCATTCCCTCCTACACCTAAATGAACAGCAGAAGAAAATTTCTCAGATTATCTGCCCTAAGTGCCACACTGGTGGGGGGCATTTCCCCTTTTCAAAGAATATGGGCAGGTGCTCTGGAAAAGCCAAAGGCAAACAAGCCCATTGTCATTTCTACCTGGGACCATGGCATGCCCGCCAATGAGGCCGCCTGGCAGATCCTCTCCCAAAACGGATCAGCGCTAGACGCAGTAGAAGCCGGGGTGCGCGTGCCAGAGGCAGACCCCAACGTCCGGACGGTGGGCTACGGCGGTTTCCCTGACCGGGAAGGCAAAGTCACCTTAGACGCCTGCATCATGGACAAGGACAGCAACTGTGGCTCGGTGGCATTTCTCCAGCACATCAAACACCCCATCTCAGTGGCGAGAAAAGTCATGGAAGACACCCCGCACGTGATGCTGGTGGGCGAAGGGGCGCTGCAGTTTGCCTTGAGCAAGGGGTTTCCCAAAGAGAATCTCTTAACTCCAGCCTCAGAGAAAGACTGGCAAAATTGGCTCAAGGAGTCAAAATACCGGCCGGTCATCAACATTGAGAACCATGACACCATAGGCCTGCTGGCCCTAGATGCCAATGGCGACCTGGCGGGCGCCTGCACTACCAGCGGGGCGGCCTATAAGATGCACGGCCGCGTAGGCGATTCCCCCATCATTGGCGCGGGGCTGTATGTAGACAATGAAATTGGGGCCGCCACTGCCACCGGCCTGGGCGAAGCGGTGGTGAGAACCGTAGGCAGCCACCTGGTAGTGGAACTGATGCGACAGGGACTGTCGCCGGAGAAAGCGTGTCAGAAGGCGGTGGAGCGCATCATGGTGAAGCAGAAAAATGTGAAAGATCTGCAGGTTGGTTTCATTGCGCTGAATAAACAGGGGGAGTATGGGGGCTATTGTATTCACCGGGGGTTCAACTATGCTGTTAAAGACCACCGCACCAGCCAACTGATTGACTCTAAATTCAAGATGTAGCCATGGCCCCTCCTACTCCCCCCCCTATGCTGGAAGTCTGCGTGGACTCGGTTGCCTCTGCCGTCACCGCGCAGGCCGCCGGAGCACACCGGGTAGAGCTGTGCGATAATCTGGTGGAGGGCGGCACCACGCCCAGCGCTGGCATGATCAAAGCCTGTCGCGCCCACCTCACCATCCCGCTGCACGTTCTCATTCGGCCCCGCCGGGGCGATTTCCTTTACTCAGACCTGGAATATGACGTGATGCGGCAGGACATTGAGGTGGCCAGGCAGTTGGGGGCCGACGGGGTGGTGACGGGCATTCTGTTACCAGACGGCTACATTGACAAAGCCAGAACGCACGCGTTGGTCCAGAAGGCCCGCCCCATGAGCGTGACCTTTCACCGCGCCTTTGACCTTACCCCTGATCCTCTCCACGCCCTGGCTGATCTGCTGGAGTTAGAGGTAGACCGGCTCCTGACCTCCGGGCAGCGGCCTACGGCAGCAGATGGGGCAGAATTGATCAGACAGTTACGGGTGGCGGCCAGGGGAAAAATGGCCATCATGCCTGGCGGCGGAATCAATGAGGAAAATATCACGGCGCTGATCAAGGCAACGGGTGCCAGTGAATTTCACGCTTCGGCCCGGCAGCTGGTGGCGTCTGGAATGGAGTTTAAAAGGGAGACGGTGCCCATGGGCGGCACGTTGTTGCCAACAGAATACGCGTTTATGGCCGCCTCTGGCCACAGAATTCAGACGCTGCTCCGGCTGGCCCAGAGTCAGGAGCCGGTAGAATGACGTGGTTTGGCAATCTCTGTTTTCGGCCTGTTTTTTAAAAACAGGCCAAAAACATCCTGATGTGCCTTTCCCGCGTATGCCACGGAAATATTCACGAACTTCAACCGTTCATATCTACAGAAAAAACGAAGAACATGCCCAAGATCCTGATCATAGATGACGAGCGCAGCATTCGCTACACCTTGAAAGAAATTCTTGAATACGAGAGCTACACCGTTGATGAGGCCGAAGACGGGGAACGCGGCCTGGACTTGCTCCAGAAGTCAAAGTATGATGTGGTTCTCTGTGACATCAAGATGCCCAAGGTAGACGGGATGGAGGTGCTGGAGAAAGCCGCCGTGCTGGCGCCAGACACGCCCTTTATCATGATTTCGGCCCACGGCACCATTGACACCGCCGTGGAGGCTACCAAAATGGGGGCCTATGATTTTCTGGTAAAACCACCCGACCTGAACCGGCTGTTGGTCTCTGTGCGCAACGCCTTAGACAAGGCTACGCTGGTTACTGAAACCAAAACCCTCAAGAAGAAGATTTCAAAGACCTACGAGATGGTGGGCTCCTCCCCTGCCCTTGGCAAAGTGAAATCTACCATTGAGAAAGTAGCCCCCACTGATGCACGGGTGCTGGTAACCGGACCCAACGGAGCCGGCAAGGAACTGGTGGCCCGGGCCCTGCACGAGCAAAGCAACCGCGCCCAGGGCCCCATGGTAGAAGTCAACTGCGCCGCCATTCCCAGTGAATTAATTGAAAGTGAGCTTTTTGGCCATGAGAAAGGCTCGTTCACCTCTGCCGTAAAACAGCGCATTGGCAAGTTTGAACAAGCCAACGGCGGCACCCTCTTTTTGGACGAGATTGGCGACATGAGCCTATCGGCGCAAGCCAAGGTGCTGCGGGCGTTGCAGGAGCATAAAATTACGCGCGTAGGCGGCGACAAGGATATCTCAGTAGATGTGCGCGTAGTGGCCGCCACCAACAAAAACCTGCTGGAGGAGATTGAAGCTAAAAATTTCAGGGAAGACCTGTACCACCGCCTGAGCGTGATTCTGATCCATGTCCCCCCTTTGAACGAACGCCGCGAAGACATTCCTGACCTTGTCCACAAGTTTCTTCAGGACGTGGCGCGCGACTACGGCAACAAACCCAAAACCATCACCCCAGAGGCGCTGACGTATCTGCAGGGGCTGGATTGGCGCGGGAACGTGCGGGAACTGAGAAACGTAGTAGAACGGCTGGTGATCATGAGCGATGACACCATCACAGAGGAAGACGCCAGGCAATTTGCCAAATAATATCTGCTAGTTTAACAGGACAGCCTCCTTTGTTACAGGGGAGGCTTTCCTGTTTTCGGGCTGTTTTCTGAAAAACAGCCCGAAAACAGGATTCTCTACCCTACCAATAGATTACAGCCTCTGATATCAGAATTATCAAAACGGCCTAACACCTCAAAAGTGCCGTTCTCATGTAGCTTGCCCAGGTCTTTGGTCTCAATGAAGGCACACGAGTCAACGTTGGCCAGATCTATCACATTGATTCCGCCTGAACCTGGGCCAGTAGTCACCGCAAATGGATCGTTGACATCTCTCACCAGTACTTTCAAGGTTCTGGAGGGATTAAACAGCCCGTGGCCTTTGGAATAGGCCTGGGAGAGCAGTTCGGTCATGCCGTACTCAGAATGAATCTCCCCCACCCCATAAGCCCTTGTCAACTGTTGGTGCAGTTCTTCCCGTACCATTTCACGGCGGCGGCCTTTCATTCCACCCGTCTCAAACACAGTGACATTGGAGAACTCACCGGGCTCCAGTTGGTCAGCAAGATCTAACAGGGCATAGGTCACCCCAAACAGATAAACGTTCTTCCCTGCCCTTCGGGCTCCGGCCACCGCCCCTCTCAGAGCGGTATGGTTGTCTAAATAGAAACCTTCCTCCTGCTGGCCCGTGGCCTGAATAAAATGGTCTACCATCATCACCAATGACGAGTTGCCCTGTTCCAGGTAAGACGGTAGCAGCCCCAGCACCACACAGCCGGCCAGCGGGCCAAAGCTGTCTTCAAACAAAAGCTGCGCATGGTGTTTATAAAAGGCGGTTTCAGCCACCAGATGCTGGCTGCGCTGCTGTAGCGTGGTACCGCTGCTCAAGAAGATCGTTTCTGGCTGAAAGAAATGGGAGACCACCTGATGCGTTTTGAAGAACTCTATGGGTAGAAACGGAATCTGCTCCAGGCTCCCTACTTTTTCCGGATTGGTTCTCAGGTAAGAAAGATAGTCTCTGTAGACGGGGTTTTGGCCAGCCTGAAACCGGAAAAGCAGCAAGGCGGCTTCTTCAAAAGCATGCGCATCTAAAGTGGAAAGGCTATTTTTGAAGTCAGATATAAAAGACATGTAGTCTGAGCGCATAATTCTACAACAAAGTAAACACCTGAGCGTTATGATTCGTAACTTAGGTGCTATTTCTTACACCATGAAACGTCAGAAAACTTTCCTGCCATTTGCAATGGCTTTTGCCATTGGGCTCTCCTCTTGTGTGAAAGACCCGGACTTTCCTATGGAGCCAAGTCTTTCCTTTAGGGAAGTGGAGCAATCTACTGTGACCAATAACCCTTCAGTGGGGGTATATGAGAAATTGATACTGGTACTCAGGTTTCAGGATGGAGATGGTAATTTGGGATTGTCACCTAACAGGGAAAAATATCCCGGTGATTTTAAAGGGCCATTCGCTGATAATCAGAAATACCACTATAACTGGTTTGCAACCACTTATAAAAAAGTGAACGGTAAATATGAGGTTCTTAAGATATCCAACACTCCCCTTGTCTATAATGGTCGTTTCCCAAGAATCGATTCTGAAGATCGTCAGGAGCCGTTAGAAGGAGATATCCGGTACACCATTGAAATAAACAAAAAATCAACCGGCTCGTTTATCCAAAGAGGTGATACTATTCGGTTTGATGTATTCATAGTGGACCGGGCCTTGAATGAGAGCAATACAGTGTCTACGTCAGATATAGTCATCAACTATTAGGAGAGAGAAGGCTCTTTAATCCTGTTTCCACTAAAAAGGGCTGCTCTACAAGCAGCCCTTTTTAGTGGAAACAGGATTACTTTTTCTGTTAGTAGATACTAGGGAAGTTTTCAGGGTCTGCCTCGTTCATGATGCCATACACCACCTCAAACACATCTTCTGCGTTTGGTTTAGAGAAATAGTCGCCATCTGTGGAGTAGGAAGGGCGGTGGTCATGGGCAGAAAGCGCCGTGGGTTTTGCGTCCAGCCAGCGCCAGGCCTCCTGCTCATCTATTACTTTTTGCATCATAAACCCGGTGGTACCGCCAGAGACATCCTCATCTGTGAACAATACCCGGTTTGTTTTCCTGATAGAATCACTGATCATGTGCTCAAGGTCAAATGGAAGCAGCGTCTGCACGTCAATCACCTCAGCAGAGATACCTACCGCCTGCAGTTGTTCGGCCGCATCTAAAACAATTCGGCACATAGAGCCATAGGTCACAATGGTAATGTCTGTCCCTTTGCGCAGGATTTCAGGCATCCCCAGCGGAACCGTGAACTCTCCCACGTTGGCAGGCAGCTTCTCTTTTAAACGGTAGCCATTCAGGCACTCCACTACCAGCGCCGGTTCATCTGCCTGCAACAGGGTGTTGTAGAACCCGGCTGCCTGGGTCATGTTACGGGGCACCAGCACGTGCATGCCCCTGAGGCTGTGCAGGATCATCCCCATGGGGGAGCCTGAATGCCATACGCCTTCTAAACGGTGACCGCGGGTACGCACAATGACCGGAGCCTTCTGACCGCCTTTGGTACGGTACTGGAGGCTGGCCAGGTCATCACTCAGGATCTGGATGGCGTATAGCAGATAGTCCAGGTACTGGATCTCGGCAATGGGTTTTAAACCGCGCAGCGCTGCGCCTATGCCCTGCCCCACTATAGTGCATTCCCTGATACCGGCATCTGTAACCCGTAGCTCGCCGTACTTTTCCTGCAGCCCGGCAAACGCCTGGTTCACATCCCCAATCTTGCCCACGTCTTCGCCTATGGCAAATAAGCGGGGCTCCCGGGCCAGGGCAGCGTCAAAGCAGGCTTGCAGCACCTCTCTCCCATCTACCAGGGGACTATCCTCCAGGTATTGGGGCTTCACCTCCTCTACCAGCAGGGCAGATTCATCTGATTGACTGTACAGGTAAGAATTATACCGTTCAGCGTTCTCCCCCTGTACCGTCTCTAACCATTTCAACAGGTCCCTTTTGGCGGCACTCTTCTCCCGCCGCACAAACCGTAAGGCTCTCCGGGCTGCCCTGATGGCATCAGAGCGCAGCGGGTTGAGCGTTTTATTCAGTTCTTCCCTAATAGAGAGAATTTCTGAGGCGTTCTCATTCAAAGACTCGGCCAGCTTCTCCAACAGCACAAGGCATTGGCTATGATCTTCTTGAATGCCTGCATTGAAAGAACTCCAGGCATTGGCGCGGGCTATCCGGACCGCCTCTTTTGCCTCAGCCTCTATTTGGTTCAGCTCCTCATGGGTGGCATACTGGTTCTCTATCAGCCAGCGCCGCATCTGTTTGATACAGTCATACTCCTCTTCCCAGGCCAGTCGCTCCTTTGTTTTGTAACGTTCATGAGAGCCGGAGGTAGAGTGGCCCTGCGGCTGCGTCATCTCTTCCACGTGAATAAGCACCGGCACGTGCTGTTCCCGGCAAACCTGAGTAGCCTGCTGATACACCTCACAGAGACTGTAGTAATCCCAGCCTTTCACTTTAAAGATCTCATACCCTTGTTCCCCCGGCGCATTGCGTTGAAAACCGGCTAAGATTTCTGATATACTTTCCTTGGTGGTCTGGTATTTGGCCGGAACCGAGATGCCGTACCCGTCATCCCAGACAGAGACAAGCATGGGCACCTGCAGCACCCCGCCGGCATTGATGGTTTCAAAAAAAACCCCCTCAGAGGTAGAGGCATTGCCAATGGTGCCAAAGGCAATCTCATTCCCGTCTATTGAAAAGTCTTTGAACTGGTGAAGTTCCGGGTTCTGGCGGTAAAGCTTAGAGGCATAGGCCAAGCCCAGCAGACGGGGCATTTGTGCCCCGGTGGGGGAAATATCTGCACTTGAGTTTTTGGCGGAAGTTTGCGGCTTCCATTTTCCTTCATCATCTAAGAGGCGGGTGCCAAAATGGCCCGTCATGCTGCGGCCGGCCGTAGAAGGCTCCTGCTCTACATCTGTATGGGCGTACAGCTGCGCAAAAAACTGCTGAACTGTCAACTCCCCAATGGCCAGCATAAACGTCTGGTCCCGGTAGTACCCAGAGCGGAAGTCCCCGTTGCGGAAAAACTTGGCCATTGCCAGCTGTGCCACCTCTTTGCCGTCTCCAAAGATCCCGAACTTGGCCTTGCCCATGAACACTTCCTTACGGCCAGTCAAGCTAGCCTGTCTACTTTCGCAGGCAATGCGGTAGTCCTGCAACATCTCTTCTTTGGTGAGCGAAAGCTGATTCGTCCGTTCAACGGTTTGCATGCGGTATAGGATAAGGTCCGAAAAGGATTTTTAAAGTCAAAACTACATAGATTTTAGCCCAATTTCAAATTCACCAGCGCGGGCTAGTCTATGTCCCCACATTAATACTGGAAATACGAACTATTTTTTCCTAATTTTGTTTTTGCCCATGAAGGGACCGTAAAAAGGAATAAACCCAACCAGTATTATGAAAAAAATCTATTTTTTCCTTGCCTTGGCACTAGTTGTGCTTACCCAGGGAATGGTATCTGCACAAGGCGTGCTTTCTTTTGAAAAAGAAACCCATGACTTTGGCACAGTGGCTGAAGGCCCGGTTATCACCTATGAGTTCAAAGTGAAAAATACGGGGAACCAACCGGTAGTGATTTCCAATGTGCAGGCTTCTTGCGGCTGCACCACTCCAGAGTGGTCTAAAGACCCCATTCTTCCTGGTAAAACGGCCGTGGTGAAAGCAGGTTACAATACTTCAGGCCGTCCGGGTGCTTTTAATAAAGCGCTGACAATCACGTCAAACGCCACCCCTGAGACCCAGATGTTATTTATAAAGGGCACAGTGACCGCCAAAGAGGCCGCCGCCCCTGCCCCAAGTGCCCAGGAAGTGGCCAACTCTGCTAAACTGGAGCTTACCACTACCGCCTTTGATTTTGGCAAAGTTGAAAAAGGCCAGAAAGTAACCGCCAAATTCAATATTAAAAATACCGGAAAGCAGGACCTGACAGTAAACGGGCTGCAGTCTAGCTGCAACTGCGTAGTGCACAAATTGACTCCGGCTGTTGTAAAACCAGGACAATCTGCCAAGTTGGAACTTATTTACAACCCACAGGTGTTACAGAACAGAGTAGAGACCGTGACATTAGCCTCTAATGATATCACCGGTTCTGCAGCCACTATCACCCTCAAGGCAAATGTGGTTGAAAATCTCGCAAAACAAAGTTCTGTTAAGGTTAATAAGGCGTCAGTGCCTTTCAAATAGTTTTTTCATAGTTTTATTTTGTACTAATGGCAGTGGCGCAGCTACTGCCTTTTTTTATGCCCAATCACTGCTGCCATTGCCGGCCCGTTTCCAAATGCTAAACAATTCCTGACGAACCTTACCATCACCAAATTAAAAAACGAACGGTTGTTGCAAATTTGGCAGTGGGTTCATGTATATTTGCGCACTTTTTCACCACTCTATATAAAAAGTAACACCATGATTATTGGTCTGCCCAAAGAGATAAAGAACAATGAAAACCGCGTGGCCCTCACCCCTGGTGGCGTGGCGGAGTTTGTAAAAAACGGCCACACCGTATATGTACAGGCTACAGCCGGTGAAGGAAGCGGTTTTTCTGATGCTGAATACTCGGCTGCCGGTGCCACTATCCTTCCCACTATTGAGGAGGTGTACGGCATTGCCGAAATGATTGTAAAGGTAAAAGAACCAATTGAGCAGGAATATGCGCTGATCAAAGAGGGCCAACTGCTGTTCACCTACTTCCACTTTGCCTCTTATGAGCCGTTGACCCGTGCCATGATTGAGCGCAAAGCTACCTGCCTTGCCTATGAGACAGTGGAGTTGAAAGACCGCTCTCTGCCTTTGCTGATTCCCATGAGTGAGGTGGCGGGCCGCATGGCACCCCAGGAAGGGGCTAAATACCTGGAGAAGCCTTTAAAAGGCCGCGGTATTCTGCTGGGTGGCGTACCCGGTGTAAAGCCAGCCAATGTATTGGTGTTGGGTGGTGGTATTGTAGGTACGCAGGCGGCTAAAATTGCTGCCGGGTTCGGGGCCAATGTCACCATCATGGACATCAGCTTGAAGCGTCTGAGAGAATTAGATGACATCATGCCAGCCAACGTAACCACCGTCATGTCAAACCACTACAATATCAAAGAGGCTATCAAAACCTCTGATTTGATCATTGGAGCCGTGTTGATCCCAGGTGCCAAAGCACCTCACCTTATTACCCGTGACATGCTGAAAGACATGCGTCCGGGTACGGTATTGGTTGACGTGGCCGTAGACCAGGGAGGATGTATTGAAACCTGTAAGCCTACCACCCACGAAAACCCTACTTTTATCATTGATGATGTAGTGCATTACTGCGTGGCCAACATGCCGGGGGCGGTGCCATACACCTCTACCCTTGCCTTAACCAACGCTACCCTGCCTTACGCCCTGTTGCTGGCTAACAAAGGCTGGAAGCAAGCTTGCCAGGAGCGTGATGAGCTGAAACTTGGCTTGAATGTGGTAGATGGAAAAGTAGTGTATCCTGGCGTTGCCCAGGCGTTTAATTTACCTTTGACTGATGTAGCTGAAGTTCTTGCCTAAGAGCTTGTTTTCATCTTCTTTAAAAGCCTTCTGATTTCTCAGAAGGCTTTTTTATTTATGCTGCTGGCAAGTGTTGTCTGTTTTTCCCCTGACAGGCTGGTTGAGGCAGTGCCTTTGCTGTTGTAATAGGATAGTCCTTTATTTCCTTGGCTGTGGCGTTAATACAGTGCCTCATAGGGTACATTGTTCCAGTGCTGCTGTTGTTGCTGTTGTTGCTGCAATGCGTAGTCCGCTGTTCCCTAGGCTGGGCTGGTTGCTGCAGTGCTTCACTGGCGGTATTGTTTCATCTTTTCCAGTAAGCGCTCACAGCCGCGGGGCCCCGTCCTGGCGACTCGCACTGCTGTTAAAACTACGCCTTTGGCGTTGCCTTCGGCACCGTATTAACAGAGGCGCCCACCCCCAGGACTGGTTTGGGTTCAATTACTGATCAGCTTCACTTCTTTTGTCTGCCTCTGCAGGTAACTACTGCTGATCCGCTAGCCTGTGCCGAGCCCGTGCTGCGCACATCAGCCAAGGGCAGAAGTGATGAAAGCAGGAGTACCAGTAGCAGAAGTGAGGACCATTAGCGTAAGTGAGTGGCTATAAAAAAATGAATGGCAGAAGCAGAAGTGCACAGCAACAGCAGAAGCTAAACACAAGGCACTGGTTCAAGTCTGGGACCTGGCCCCAGAATGGCGGCAGCTGGCACCTGTCATGAGGCAGTAGCCTTACCCCCTCTCCTATTCTCTAATGCGCGGAAGGTTCTTCGGTGGCTTGCGGCCCCTTTACAACCTGAACCGGTTCCTTACTGTTTGCATGATAAGCAGGAATACTATTGGGCTGATTGAAGAGCATGGTAAAAACCTAAAAAGTTCTGCTACAGAATAGGCCAAAACCCTAAGAGCAGAAGAAGGAAGCTATTTGATAAATTTCTGTTTTCGGCCTGTTTTCTGAAAAACAGGCCGAAAACAGAAAAAGTAACCACGCAGGGAGACTACCGTACCCCGTCCTTCTTTAACTGGTCAAAGGGAGGTAATTCGGCCAGGGGCTCTAAGGAAACCCCGTCTTCGGCTACCCGCCAGCAGTAGTGATGGTGCCCGTTGCTGAGCAGCAGGTAAGGCGCTTTGATGGTCTGGTTATACACCGCCGCCTGCTGCAGCGTCTGGGTGGAGATAGGCACGGTGGGGGCTTTACACTCCACCAGAAGTAAAACTTTCCCGTCTCCGCCGTATACACAGATATCTGTACGCTTCTGAAGTCTG
Organism: Rufibacter ruber; assembly: GCF_014138425.1. Taxonomy (NCBI): domain Bacteria; kingdom Pseudomonadati; phylum Bacteroidota; class Cytophagia; order Cytophagales; family Hymenobacteraceae; genus Rufibacter; species Rufibacter ruber. The sequence goes on along the minus strand of NZ_JACJIQ010000009.1, from coordinate 222,140 downwards.
TTGTAGCGGGTGCCGCGCTCCACGCTCATGAGAGGCTTTGGGTACTGCAGATAGGCATGCAGGAAATGGAGCAGATGTTGCCTTACCCATTCTTCAGGAGTCAGGACCAGCCACTTGCGGCGTACCGCATCATAGATAAAGGTTTTACCGTCAGATTCCTTAAGTTTGTAAGAAAACGCTGGCAAAGAAAGCTGCTCCATACGGCAAAGGTAAGAAGTTGAATCCCTAAAAAGCCGTTTCCGGGCCGTTTTTCCTAAAACAGAACAAAAATAGACTATGAAGACAAAAAAAGAGATTGTGGAGAACTGGCTGCCGCGGTACACCGGCAGGCCATTGAATGAGTTTGGCGAATACATTCTGCTCACCAACTTCCTCAATTACGTGGTAATGTTCGCAGACCAGTTTGGGGTGGAGATCAAAGGCTCAGACAAGCCCATGCAAACGGCCACGGCCGAAAACATCACCATCATCAACTTCGGGATGGGGAGCGCCATGGCGGCCACCGTCATGGATTTACTCTCTGCCGTTAAGCCAAAGGCTGCGCTGTTCCTGGGCAAGTGTGGTGGCCTGAAAAAATCAAAATTGGGGGATCTGATCCTTCCCATTGCTGCCATCAGGGGCGAAGGAACCTCAGACGACTACCTTCCGCCTGAAATACCCGCGTTACCTTCCTTCAGGTTGCAGCGTGCAGTTTCATCAATGATAAAAAAGCATGAGATGGACTACTGGACGGGTACCGTGTACACCACCAACCGGCGGGTGTGGGAGCATGACGAAGATTTCAAAGACTACCTCCGCTCCATCAGGGCCCTGGGGGTAGACATGGAAACGGCTACTATCTTTGTGGTGGGCTTTATGAATGACATTCCGCACGGTGCGCTGTTACTGGTCTCTGACAACCCCATGACGCCAGACGGGGTAAAAACCGCCGACAGCGATTTGCGCGTCACGGCTGATTACGTGACCAAGCACCTGCAAATTGGCATTGATTCCCTTCTGGAACTCCGCGACTCCGGAGAATCTGTGAAGCACCTGCGCTATGACTAAACCTTTGTATAAATTTGGCGCGTCAGCTTGTTTGGGGCTGGCGCTCCTCTCCTCCTGCTCCCAGCGGGAGAAAGCAGATCTTTTGGTGTACAACGCCAACGTCTACACGGTGAACTCCCAGTTTGGCAAAGCGCAAGCCTTTGCGGTGAAAGACGGCAAGATTATGGAAGTGGGAACATCTGAGGCCCTAAGGGAAAAGTACAGCGCGCAGGAAGAGGTAGACGCCAACGGAAAACCGGTGTACCCGGGCCTGATAGATGCGCACGCCCATTTCTACGGCTATGCCGTGAACCAACGGGAAGCAGACCTGGTGGGAACCAAATCATTTGCAGAAGTAGTGCAGCGGCTGCAGGCCCACCGCAAGGAGCACCCCGGGGCGGCATGGCTTTCAGGGCGCGGCTGGGACCAGAACGATTGGTCTACTAAGCAATTCCCCACTAAAGACACCTTAGACAGGCTTTTCCCAGACGTACCAGTTATTATTGAGCGTGTAGACGGTCATGCTTCCCTGGCCAATCAGAAGGCATTAGACCTGGCAGGGATCACCACCGGTAACACCCAGGTGCAAGGCGGAAAGGTAGAAGTAATCAATGGTAAACTGACCGGGATCCTGATTGACCGCGCCTCTGAACTGGTGTATGCCAAAATGCCGTCGCCCTCGGTTGCTGAACTAACCCAGGCACTCAAAGAGGCTGAACAGGACTTGTTCTCTGTAGGGCTGACCACGGTGGTTGATGCAGGTCTGCCTAAAGAGGCCGTAGACCTCATTGATTCTTTGCAGCAGAAAGGGGAACTGAAGGTGCGGGTGTATGCCATGCTGAGCCCCTCGCTTGAGAACAAGAGCCACTACTTCAAGAATGGCCCTTATACCACAGACAGGTTGAATGTGCGCTCCTTCAAGGTGTATGGAGATGGTGCTTTGGGCTCAAGAGGTGCCTGCCTCCTCCACCCGTACGCAGACCGTCCGCTGGAAACTGGCTTTTTACTGCAAACAGTGCAGGAGTACAAAGACCTGGCCGCCGAACTGTATCAACATAATTTCCAGATGAACACCCATGCCATAGGAGACTCTGCCAACCGCCTGATTCTGCAGATCTATGGCAACCTGCTGCAAGGCAAAAATGACCGCCGCTGGCGGATAGAGCATGCCCAGGTAGTGAACCCGGCAGACGTACCCTTGTTCGGAAAGTTTAGCATTCTCCCTTCGGTGCAACCCACCCACGCCACCTCAGACATGTACTGGGCCGGAGAACGCCTGGGTACCGACCGGGTGAAGCATGCCTATGCCTTCAAAGCGCTGTTGCAGCAGAACAACATGATTCCGCTGGGGTCAGATTTTCCGGTGGAGCACATCAACCCCTTATATGGGTTTCACGCAGCCATAGCACGGCAAGACGCCAAGAATTACCCGGCCGGGGGCTTCCAGATGGAAAACGCCCTCACTCGGGAAGAAGCTTTGAAAGGCACCACTATCTGGGCTGCTTATGCCAACTTTGAAGAAAAGCAGAAAGGTAGTATTGAGGCCGGCAAGGTGGCAGATTTTGTGATCCTGGATCAGGATATCATGACCATTCCACCCCAAGCCATCAGAAACGTGAAGGTACTCAGCACCTATCTCAGCGGCGAGAAGGTGTTTGGGAAACCATAACGTTTCTGGCCTGTTTTTCGTAAAACAGGGCAAAAGTAAACAAAATCGCCCTGGCTAAATTCTTTAGCCAGGGCGATTTTGTTTATCACCAACCAACATTAAATCAACACCTTACTACCTGCCACCTCCATTTAAACTTCACGCGGCTGCAAGCAATCATTACCCTCTTAAAAGCAGACGAAGGAGATGCTGTGTATTTCTGTTTTAGGGCTGTTTTTTGAAAAACAGCCCGAAAACAGCGAGTGTATTTCCTTCGCCTGATCAAAAATTTCTCTTCTCATTTGCTAGGCAGCCAGCTCTTCAGTAGCCGCCAACTTCTTTGATTTTATAGTGAGCAGCACCAGCAGCCCAATAACAAAGAACACCAGCAGGGTCAGGATACTGTTGCGCATAGATCCAAAGATCTGCTGCGTTAGCCCAAAGGCCAGGCTCCCCAGCGCCAGCCCCACCTTATCACAGATGTCATAGAAACTGAAGAAGGAAGCATGGTCTTTGGTAACCGGCAGCAATTTGCTGTAGGTAGATCTGGAAAGAGATTGCACCCCTCCCATCACCGCACCCACCACAAAGGCCAGCATGTAGTATTGCGTACCCGTGGTGACAAAATACGCCCCTATGGTAATCCCCACCCACACCACCACTGCCACCGCCAAAGCTTTGGTGTTGCCTATCCGGCCAGACAGCCAGGCAAAGAAATAAGCCCCTCCAATGGCCACTGCCTGAATAATCAAGAGAACGGTGATCAATGACTCATCTGGCAGGCTTAGTTCCTTAGAGCCGAAGAGAGAGGCCACATACATGACGGTTTGAACCCCCATGTTGTAAAAGAAAAAGGCAATGAGGAACTTCTTAAGCAAAGGCAGGGACTTCAACTGCCTGAAAACCTTACCCAGCTCCTTGAAACCGTTGAACAGGTACCCCCCTTTCGCCTTCTGGTGGTAAGGGTTTTCAGGAAGATGGGCAAACGAATACTGCGAAAACCCGAACCACCAGAGGCCTGTCATTAGAAAGGAGATTCTGGCGGGAAGGCCCTTGTCCTCAATACCAACCAAATCAGGGAACAGCACCAACGCCAGGGAAAGGATCAGGAGAATCATACTCCCAATGTAGCCCAATGAAAACCCCCTGGCACTGAGCTTATCAAATTGGTCTTCGGTGGCAATTTCAGGAAGGTACGCGTTATAAAACACAATACTCCCGCTGTACCCTATGGCCGCTATCATGAAAAGAAGGACAGACAGGGAGAAGGTTTGCTCCGTAAAAAAGAAAAGCCCCATGCAGGCCAGGGACCCCATGTAGCAGAAGAAACGCATGAAGTTCTTTTTGTTACCGCCGTAATCAGCAATGGCAGTAAGCAAAGGGCTGAGAAATGCTATGATCAGAAAGGCGCCCGTCAGGGCGTAACTGTACAACACAGAAGCCGACACTTCCCACGCAAAGAATCTGGTCAAATCCCCCTCTGGCCGCTTGGTCAGGGCCACATAGTAAATTGGGAAAATGGCAGTGGTGATAACCAGCGAGTACACTGAGTTAGCCCAATCATAAAAGCACCAGGCGCGGGTGACAATAGGGTCATTTTTGGGAAAGGCGTGTTCCATAAGGCAAGAGCCGCATTAATAGTGTTATTATTTGACTAGTTAAGCAAAAAAGCGAAATATACGGGCATTACTGTCTGATTTTAAGGCAAGGCAATAGGATGAACCCTAGGTTCTTTTATCTTTGCATAACACTTTAACTCTCTGTGCCTATGGGTACAACCCTACCTATCTCTGATCAGGAACTGCATCTCCTGCTCAAAGCCAACGAAGCCAAGTTTATGGAAACGCTGTTCAAGCAGTACTACGGATTGCTTTGCCGTACAGCTGTGCGTTTTACCAAAGACACAGAGGCCGCCGAGGATCTTGTGCAGGAAGTTTTTTGCAAAATCTGGCAAAACCGGGAGGTGATTGAAGTGAGCACTTCTTACAAAGCCTACCTTGTACGCTCTGTCACCAATCAGGCGCTGAACTATATTGAAAAGCAAAAAAGGTTGGTTCTCACTGAAGACACCACCTCTTTTGAATCTTCCTTCTCTGCCAATACCACTATGGAAATCATGGAAGGCACTGAGATGGAGACCAGGGTGCAGAAAGCTCTGCAGGCTCTTCCACCACAGTGCCGGTTAATCTTTGAGATGAGCCGGTTTGAGGAGCTGACGTATAAAGAAATTGCTGAAAGCCTTGATCTTTCCCCTAAAACGGTAGAGAATCAAATGGGGAAAGCTCTCAGAATCTTGAGAGAAAAACTCTTGTTAATTCTCATAACATTCTTTATTCTACTGTAGTTACACAGCTGCACTGCAAGTAAAACATTAGTTTAATAAATTCTTTAAGTAAAGATAGGGGTAACGCCCGCTTTACCTGTCTTATAGGCAACATGACACAGACAACACTCGTGCAACAAGAAAATCCTGAGTGGGTTTTGATAGCCAAAGCCCTGAAAGGAGAATTGACAGAGCAAGAGCAAGTGGAGTTTTCTTCCTGGTTAAAGGAAGATGAAACCCATATGGAATTATGGGCGGAAGCCTCTGAAATTTGGGATCAAACGGGAACGGATCAACACCTACACTTTCACCCTGACGCAGATCTTGCCTGGGAGAAAGTTTGTGCCCAGGCAAACCTTCCCCACAACCAGCCTTCAGAGATGGAGGCTCCTGAAAAGGATGCACTCCTAGTCGCCCTCTTCCCATGGAACCAGGTATACAAATTTGCGGCTGCTTTGGTACTGGCTGCCGGTCTTGCCTGGATTGGTTACCTCCAGTTCAACAGCTCCCCTGAGTGGGAGCAGGTGGCCACCGTTTCAGGAGAAAGAAAACAGATCTATTTACCTGATAGCAGCCAGGTGACCCTCAACGGAAACTCCACCCTCAAATACCAAACTGATTTTAAAGGCAGGGAGAGGCGGGTAGAGCTGACCGGAGAAGCCTTCTTTGATGTGAAAAAGAACCCTGAAAAACCTTTTATCATTCGCAGCGGCGAGGCGCAGACCAAGGTGCTGGGCACCTCCTTTAATGTGAGAGCCCTTTCTTCTGAACAAAAGGTTACCGTAGCCGTGGAAACCGGCAGGGTCTCCCTCTCCTCACCCAAAATTGGCAAAGAAGTTTTCTTAACACCGGGTTTCACCGGAACGTTAACGGCTAACGGAAACATTACAAAAGTTGAAACCGCAGCCAATGCTCCTGCCTGGCGTACGTTGGCGTTCAATGGTGCAACTATTGATGAGGTGGCGCTGCAATTAGAATGCTACTTTAACGTTTCAATAAAGGTAATAGGGAAAAAATCTGCTGTTTGCACCTTTACAGGCACCTTTGAAACACCCCGCTTACCTGAAATTCTGCAGGTTCTTGCCGCCTCTAATGAGTTAGAGATTACAAAGCAGACATCTTCCCAGTACACCATCTTACGCAACAGCTGTCAATAGTCTCGCTTTAGCAGAGGCCCAGTTCTATGATTTTTACGCGCTTTTTCTCCTCAATTGCTTTTCTTGCAGTATTCCTGCTTCTGAGTGCCTGTGATATTCTGGGAGACGGGCCTTGTCTGGAGGGAAAAGGGGATGTAAAAGCAGTAACCCGTGATGTTTCTGCCTTTACAGGCATAGATATGCGTCTTCCGGGAAATGTACACGTGGTGGAAGGCCCGGTTCATTCCCTTACAGTTGAGACCTTCCATAATTTGCTTCCAGAAATTATTACTGAAGTTGTCAACAATACCCTTGTCATCAGGTCAGATGCGTGCCTTGAGTATTTTAGTAATGAGGCCACCTTTTATGTCTCAATGCCAGAAATTGAGAATGTGGAGCTCAAAAGCTCTGGTGAGGTTCGCATAGTGACGGTCCCCTCCAAGAATAAACTTAGATTAAACTTGTCAGGTTCTGGTACCATCTACTATACCGGGAGCACCAACAGCCTCAATTTGCTTCACTCAGGCTCTGGCGACATTGTCTTAGTGGGGAACGTGGGATATATAGAAACCCTGCTAAGTGGTTCTGGGAGAATACAAGGGTATTCTATGATGACAGATACTGCCAAGACTGTAATAGCAGGATCTGGTTATCAGCAGGTGTGGGTTTCACAGGTATTAGATGTATCTATCACCGGCAGCGGGAACCTCTACTATAGGGGCCTTCCTCCTTCCATAGTAATTTACACCTCTGGTTCAGGCAAGCTCATCAATCAAAATTAGGAAGTCAAAATGCACAGTGCCTACCGTGTTGGGCAGGCACTGTGCATTTTGACTTCCTACTCTGCTTTGAATGTAAAATGAGCTCTTTAGAAAATAGACCTCTAAAGCCTAGTCAAGTAGGATACAGCATAGGAATCAAATTTTGCTTTAAGCCAAGCTTTCAAAGCGTTTTTGACTTATTTTTTTGAAAACAGGTCAAAAACGGTAAAGGCGTTCCATCTATCTGAAATATTCATTTAATTCATATCTGCTGTAGGTTGAACAGGTTCTGAGGGAGCGGTACTTTTTATATTAGGTTTGACTCACCGGCGCCACTCCCGCAACAGGCTAGAATAATTATATTTCGCATTAATATTTTGTTAATAGCAGTATAAATCTGGAATTTAGCATTTAGAATTAAATCGCAAGAAAAGTACCACGTCCCAACTAAATGGCTTTGCCCAAGTCTCTAAATGTTCTTCTTTGTGTCTTGTTCCTCCTATTTTTGGGCGTACAAGTGCAGGCACAGAATACATTAGAGAAGAATTATTCATTTAATTACAAAGCGCAACCTCTTAAAAATGTACTGCAGGATTTGGAGGAAAGATATTCCATTAACTTTTCCTACAGCACCACCCAGTTACCCCTTGCCACCCCCATTACATGTAAAGCCACGTCTCTTCCATTAGAAAAAGCAATAAAGGCGTTATGTGCGTGCGCTGGCTTATCTTATGTTATGATAGGAGATCAGGTTGTACTTAAAGCTGAAACTGTTTCTGCCGGCACACCGCTTGCCAAACCATTTTCGCAGACATTCAGAGGCTATGTATTAGATGGGGCCTTGAATACTCCTCTGGTTGGAGCCACAGTGGTGGTTACCTCAGCAGACCCTGCCAGAGCGGTACAGACTGGGGCAGACGGCTCTTTTGACTTCAAACAACTGCCCATAGGCCGACACTCCATCAAGGTTTCCTATTTAGGCTATGAAGAGAAGGAGATGGGCAATATTCTACTAGTTTCCGGCAAGGAAACGGTAACCACTATCTTACTCCAGGAGAGTTTTGTACAAGAAGCCGAAGTATTGATTGTGGGCGAACGGGATAAATCCTTGCCCCAAAACCCGCTCATCTCCTCATCAGTGCACACCTTACGGACTGAAGAAATCAACAGGTTTGCCGGCTCACGGCAAGACCCCAGCAGAATGGCTGCCAATTATGCGGGCGTGGTCAGCGCCTCTGATCAACGAAACGATCTAATTGTAAGGGGCAATTCCCCTTTAGGGGTTCTGTGGAGACTGGAAGGTGTTGAAATCCCTAACCCTAATCACTTTACCTTCACCCCAAACAGCGGCGGGGCATTCAGCCTGCTCAACAACAACCTGTTGGCTAATACCGACTTTTTAACCGGGGCTTTTCCGGCCGAATACGGAAACAGAATCGGGGCCGTGATGGATGTCAAAATGCGGACCGGCAATAGTAAGAAGTTAGAGAATACCCTTCAGTTAGGACTAAATGGGCTAGAGGTGGTCACAGAAGGTCCGCTGGTAAAAAAGTGGGGTGGTTCGTTTCTTGGAAGCATGCGGCTTTTCACGTTTAGACCCTTAGAAAAAATAGGGCTGGACATTGGCTACCAAGGAGTGCCTCAATACCAGGATGGGGCTTTTAAAGTTGAATTGCCCACTCCCAAAGCAGGTCAATTCTCAATTTGGGGCATTGGAGGCACCAGCAATATCACTGTGTTTGACGTTGACACAGATACTACCACGTGGGGGAAGGTCAGATACAGGGTAGAACCTACCCTTAAAAACAGAATGTATGCTTTTGGCTTAAGCCATACCTACTCAATTACTAAAAAAACCGTTTCTCAGTTTATTGTATCCACCTCCGGAAGTCAGGTAGAGGCAACCAGTAAGGCTACTTTTAGAAACCAAACAAAAAAACTCTCTTACTACCTGAGGAATTATGAACAGCAGTTTGTTACCCGCTTAAATGTTACTCATAAATTTAATAACAGATTACTGTTTAAAAGCGGAGTTACCTGGCAGCAGTACTACTATAATAATCAGGAGATTATTTACCAGGACCTACGTGATGTATATGAAATACCTTTAGATGCGAACGGAGGGGCAGACTTGTTTCAGTACTACCTGCTGAGTAAATACTCCGTCACTCCCAGGCTTGAAATTCAGGCGGGCCTGTACAGCCAGCGTTTTTCAATAGGAAACAGAGTAGCTGTTGAGCCCCGTTTTTCCGCTGAATATTATCTGACAGATGCCCAACGCATTTATCTCTCAGCCGGGTTACACAGCCAGACACAGCCCCTGGTTTATTATGAATACAGGTTTTTCTCCCCTGAAAAGGCAGAATTTAGCCAGCCTTACAATAAGCTTGATTTTACCCGGAGCAGGCAGCTAGTGGCCGGTTATAATTACAATATCAGCTCAAATTGGCGAGTTAAAGCTGAAGCCTATTATCAACAGCATTACCGCGTGCCTGTAAGTGAACGCGAGGGAGATGAAGCTTTTTCCATGCTCAACTTGGGCACTGACTATAGCTTTGTCACGGTAGACAGTGTAGTAAGCAAAGGAACCGGCCAAAATTATGGCGTGGAACTCACCGCCGAACGCTTTTTAAAGAATGGGTTCTACGCTCTCGCCAATTTGTCTCTCATGCAGTCTTGGTTTACCGGTGCAGACCAGGTGAAAAGACCCACCGCATTCAGTGTGGGTTACGTCTCTAATATTCTCTTTGGCAAAGAGATGGCATTAGACAATGACCAAAGGCACCTGCTTTCACTAGATGTCAGGCTCAACTACTCAGGCGGTAGAAGATTTATACCCATTGATGAAGAGCGAACACGTAATGAACCAACAGATAAGATCCATTATGATGTTGCCAATGCTTTCATTCCTCAACTGAAAAGTTACTTTAGAGCCGACCTCCGGTTTTCTTATCAATTAAATACCCGCAAAACCACCCATTGGATATTTGCTGCAGCAGATAACTTTCTTAATACCAGAAATGAATTGTATTACAGCTGGGATCTAGAGGAAAACAAAGCCAAGATTTATTACCAATTAGGTATCTATCCCTACTTAGGCTATAGAATTCAATTTTAGTTTACAAATTCCAGATCATTTGAGGCAAAAGATCAGAATAATTTATCCCTCTCCTTTCTATAATAGCATTATGAAATAACGAAGATGTATTTTATTATTTAAGTTGATTAATAAGTTAATCTAGCGAAAGAAACCTGAATGTTTTAAAGAAAGAGCCTATTTACTTAAACTGCTTAGGGTGCCTAAAGAAACCCAAATAGGATAACTCAAATACCTTGACAGTTTATTAAATTTACAAGGAACAAAAAACAATATTTATTAAGATTTTCAGAAAATCAGGCCAAAAACAAAAAAGTAATTTCTCCATTTCGCGTTTAGGAGGCAGCTTCTCCACCGAGGTTTTTATCTCTGTTTTCGGGCTGTTTTTCTTAAAATAGCCCGAAAACAGAGAGATCGATAACAGATAATTAAAATGGTAAAAGTCCCCCCTTTTCCGAGCAGTTTCAAAAACTCTCAATAGTTCAGAAAATATTTAATCCAGATAGTTAATAAATAACTATGCCAATCTGACGTAAGATAGCTTACGTCTTATGCTTTTCAACAGCAAGGCTTCAAAATAGAATTCTATGCCTTAGCTCTAGCTTTGGAAAGGCCGTGTAACATCTTTAGAATCAATTCCCAAAGGTGTTCATATGGTATTATCTCCGTTTCAGCATAGGCATCACCAGGAGTGGGGATACGCTGCAGTTTTTGATACAGGTAATAACTTTTCTTGGAAGTCTCCCAGGGGTCAAAATCTGTTCTCACCATCACTCCTAATAACCGGAAGAAAGTGCGACTCCTGTCACTGAAACTATCTTTAAAGTGATTATGGGCATATTTTTTTAAAGCCTCCATCCGGTACTCAAGAGTTTCTATTTCATGTTTCTCCAAATAATACATCACCTGGAGAATGAGAATGGCAACATTAAACCCTTCTTTATCTTTACTATAGCTAGGTGCATTCTGTACAAGTTCCTGTAGTTTAAACGGCTTTTTCTTTAATGGATCAACAAAGTGGACATATGCTTCAAACAAATACCACCTTTCCTGAGCCATTTTATTGATTTTATTGAAGAAAGGATTGCTTAGAATTTTTTCCAGCAGATAATGAGCTTCTGTATAACGTTTAGAGTGAAGCGCCAGTAGCAGATAATTTTCCATAAAGGCAAACCAGTTGTTACTAGAAGGGTTAAAAGCTTCTTCGTATGATTTGGCTAATTGCAAACCTTTTTCTAATTTCTTTGCCCTTAAGTGCGCATATACTTGTATATATTTATTAAACCGATGATCAAAGCGTTGTGGATGTATTTTTTCAGTTTTTAACAGATCCTCAGAATTGTCACTAAGTTCTACAATGCTCTGGAAATTTCCTTTCAGTTCCTGGGCCCAAATAGATAGCCTATAATAATTGTCAAACGTATCATAAGTTTGTGCATTGATCCAAAGGGAATGCATTTCCTCCAAAATGACATCAATTCTATCTAGATACTTCTTTCGGGCAGCCACAGAAGAATTTAATTCTAAAGTAGATTCCAAAATTAATTTTTCAGATTCCTGATCCGCCAACATACAAGCACTGATTTTCTTTAACTGTGATGATGCTTTAGCAAATTCTTTCTTTTTACCTAAGTTAACATAGATATGTAACAAGGATCTAAGTGCCAGGTAAGCCACATCATTAAAACTATATTCTTCTGAGGTGCCTAATACTTGTTTTAGCAACGGAAGAGCAACTTCATAAGCACCTGAGTTGACTAAAATCCTAGCTTGATATAATTTTGCAAAACACTCCTGTTCTACCGCGTGAGACGCTTTAAAACTTTGGCCCTGAAATTCAAGGAAGAAAAGCTGGTTTAAAAGCTTTTTTCTGAGCCTGGACTTAACCATTTTCAATCCACTGGCCGAAGGTGAATCAGGATATAAATACTTCAATGCCTCACTTTCAGAGGATACAAGACCCTTTATCAATGCGTCAAAGAGGAGCCATTCTTTGGTAGGTTTTTGCCGTTTAAAATCAACCAAAGAATCTTCGGCAATACCTCTTTTATGAATGATTTGGGCTAACTTCTTTAATTCTTCCATTATAACATTTCATGACCCTTCTCAGTATCTAACTGTTGCACAGAAACAAATTGTGTTTGTACCTTGTGCCGCTAAAGCTATGAATCTTTTTTTCTAGCGTTTTGTTACCTACAAAGTAAATTTTGCGAATATTTAATCTAATAACAAACAAATTAAGGGTTTTTTTAGGCTTTTTCCTTCATTTTATTATATTATTTAAATATATAATACTAGTTACATATTAGAGCATAGTTTCCTTTTCTCTGGCTCCTCTACCCACCATCTTTGTACTATACAAAAACATAAAACGCCATGATAGAATTAATACTTGCTCTGCTCCTTCAGCTTTCCACCCTTGATTCTGGAAACAATTCTAACACTACAGCTACAAGCCAATCAACAAGCAGTGCCTCTGCTACTACTCTAAGTTCCACCAGCACCACTACTTCTTCTACTACTAGTGGCTCTTCTAATGATGATGGCACTACAAATTATGGCGGTGTTGGTAACTGGGATACAAAAGACTAATTAAAAAAGAAATGGTACCCCCACCATTTCTTTTTATTCTTCACATACGGTAGCAACCTAAGGGTTATTCAGTCAAGTTTAGTAATATTGGGAGGGTCTTCACCAGAACCGCCCCCTTATGAGAAAACTTGCCTTTTATACCTCGTGGTTGCTTTTGTATTTTGTAACCTCCTGCGGAAACTCTACTAACAACAACCCAGCCGTAAGAATAAGATTGGCACAGGACCCTGAGTCGCTGCATCCCATTAACTACGCAAATGCCTATTCGTTGCAACTCTTAAACCTTTTATATCAGAGTCTGCTAACGGTTAATCTAAAAGATCATTCTGCCCAACCTCTATTAGTTGAGGCTCTTCCTACCGTAGAGGTTCAAGACTCTCTCTCCTACTTCAGATTTAAAATCAGACCTGAAGCTAAATGGGATAACGGCAATCCTGTCACGGGCCTTGATGTGGCGTTTTCTCTGAAAGTGCTACAGAGCCCTGCGTTAGAAAATGACAGGTGGCGGGCACAATATCATTTTATAAAAGATATAAAAGTAGATCAGAAGGACCCTCATTCCTTCACCATCATCTGCTCTGGGTATGCTCCCGAGATGCGAATAATGGTGGGGGATTTTTTTGTTCTTCCTCAATATAGGTTTGATCCTCAAAATATTCTCACCTCCTTTTCATTGCCGTTCATAAGAGACCGTTTTGATTCTCTGGCGCGCACAACCACTTTTAAATCTTTTTCTAACGCCTTACAAAACCCTACCTTGAGCCGGAATACAGCCGAGGTAAAAGGAAGCGGGCCTTATAAACTCATAAGCTGGTCAAGCGGGCAACACGTATTACTCCAAAGGAAAAATAATTGGTGGGGCGATCAGGTGAACCCTATTCCCACTCCCCTTATAGCCAGACCTGACCAGCTACTATTTCAAATTATTCCTGATGACGCCGCTGCAACCTTGGCTTTGAAAGCTGGCCAGATAGACTTAATGGACAATATCCCTCTTGTTGCTTACCAGGAAATGAAACGGGACAGAGACACGAAAGAGAAAATACAGTTTTTCTCGCCTGCTACCTATGACCTGGTTTTTTTAGGAATGAACGGGGCCTCTCCTGTTCTTGAAGACAAAAAAACAAGAAGGGCCATTGCCCACCTCTTTGACATACCTCAAATAATAAAAACTCTTCAAGGGGGGTATGCAACGGCTACAATAGGAGTTGTACACCCCACTGTGAACGCTTTCTACCATCATCAGTTACAACCAATACCCTATAATACCTCTAAAGCGGTACAGCTTCTAAAAGCTGCAGGCTGGAAAAAAAAGCCTTCTGGATGGACAAAGCATAAAGGTGGGCGTGAAATAAAACTTGCGCTGGAATTAATACACCGGGCAGGGAATTCTGACTTTGAGAATATGGGACTACTGCTGCAACAAGCCGCTCGGTCTATTGGCGTACCTATTTCCATTGGCACTTTAGAAAGCAGCCAAATTAGCGAAAGGTTAAACCAAGGTAATTTTCAGTTGTATTTCAGAACCTTAACCACAAGCCCTTTTTCGTATAACTTACTGCCTCTGCTTCATACCTCCAGCGCAAAAGAGGGGGGCGCGAATGTCACTCATTTCGGGAATAAGGAGACAGACCGTCTATTGGAGAGAATTGCAAAAACAGAAAGCCCCGCTGAACAAGGAGAACTTCTAAAACAACTCCAAGAGCGCATGCAGGAAGAAAGCAATTTTGTCTTCCTCTATTTCCTGCAGAATAAAATTGCCATCTCAAAAAGAATAGACTCAGTGGTAGTGTCCAGTATTAAACCTAACTATGACCTCAGTAAGTTAATCATCAAGAAGGAGTAGCCAATGGTCTGGAGTACGTTTTTCCGGAAATCGCTAAGCTTACCATTTTCTTTATGGGCAATGGCCACCGTCATTTTCTTACTGAGCAGGATAATTCCCAATATCTATACTCCTGCGGGAATGACAGAGGCAGATACGACCATTTATGGCACAACCAATGGAGATGTCAGGGCAAAGGTGATTCAGGAGTACCGGCAAAGAATGGGGCTTGATCTCCCGGTTTTCTATTTCACTATTTCACCTACAGCAGTAGGCACAGTATTAAATCAGTATTCTAAGGAAACGCTAGAGGAGCAACCCTGGCTTTCACAATACATAAAATGGTACAACAAGGAAACGGTTGGTGAATTCTTGAAGTCCTGGAGAGAATGGAACTCAACTGAAAAAACATTTGGAAAGGAAGCGCTGCTACAGGCGAGAGCAGCTTTGTTAGGACATTCAGAAAGTCAAAGTTCAGAAAGTAAGAAGTTTTATGGATTGCGTTTTGAGCATGTTTTAGCAAAAACAGGCCATAAACAGCCTTCTCCTTCATTACGTAACTTAAAAAATTCCTGGACCAAAATGGTTGCCAGTAAGGCAGCTTTCAGTGGATTAATTCCTGTCTTCCATTGGCATGGAGCCAATTCCCAATACCACCGCTGGCTCACAGGGCTTTTGATCGGAAACCTGGGTACATCTGTCAAGGATTTCAGACCAGTGCAGGAGAAACTGACGGAGGCACTGAAAACGACCATCCCCATTAGCTTTTTTGGTTTATTTCTGGCAGGGTTTCTATCCTATGCCACCGGAGTACTGCTTACACTCTATGCGGAGAGCTTTGGCAGCAAGTTCCTCAAAGCAGCCCTGTATCTGTTAGATTCCATTCCTGCCTTTCTTCTGACCTTGGTTCTTTTTGCCGCTTTTGTTCTAGCAGGAGGCACTCTTTCTTCCCCAGTGATGGCCGCTTCTGAATCTCTGTGGGCATCTTTTTTTACTAACAGCACCTTATTGTTGGCGGGTGTCAGTATAGCACTTATTCTGATACCGCATCTCTCTATCCAAATCTACCAAAGCTTTTCCCAGGAGATGTCAAAGCCCTACCTCTTAACTGCCAAAGCAAAAGGTGTAAATAAGTTTAAAATGATCAATCGCCACGCCTGGCCCAATGCCTTGATGCCTGTTATAACCTTTCTGAGTGAAGTTGTCATTGGCCTTTTGGCAGGTGTTCTTATTGTAGAAATCACTTTTTCGTTGCCTGGAATTGGAAGCCTATTGACGCACTCAGTTTTGAATAGAGATTATCCGGTTTTAATAGGTGTGACCCTTTTTCTTCTAGCGTTTAGAACAGTGGTTGTGTGGCTAACCGATGTGGCGCATAGTTGGGCTGACCCAAGAGTAAGGTAAAAATGGATCTAAAAGCCTACTTACTTCCCTTTAAGAAAGGGAGCTATATCCCCCAGATTATATGGGCTCTGTGGTGGCAATTCGCGTTTTTTATAATTGCATGCCTCGCTTATTTCTTTGATCAGGACAGTGTCACCTCTAACCTACAGGAGACTTATTTACCACCTTTTGTTTCTAATGCCCATGTATTGGGCACAGATCATTTAGGCAGGGATGTCCTTTCCAGCCTTTTACTTAGCTGTAAGACAGCCTGGTGGCTGACCTTTCCGCCTCTTCTGTTGGCGAACATACTAGGGGTATCGTTAGGGGCAGCCGCCGCCACACTAGGCAATCACCATCTCAAATGTACAATTGCCTCGCTGGTAAGGTGGTTTTTATTTTCCTTTCTGGTCTGGTACAGCTGGGAGCTGCAACGGCAGCAATTGCTATCACCCTTACTGTCTGCAGAATTCTCTAATTACAGTTTTCTACTGTCCCTGTTAGTGTCTTGGGTCCTGTCTTATGTACTTTACAAAATCCTTTTGCTGCTTCCTTTGTTCCGAAAGAAGAGTACCATTCCCGTTGACTCATGCTTTCAGAAGATCTCTGACCTGTGGTCAACCTTGCCTAAGCTTCTGCTTATTGTATTACTCTCTGTTTTTGCCGCCCCTTCTTTGGCTTCAATGGTAGTTTGGATTAGCCTTTCGTATTGGGTCTATCCGGGTAGACTCACCAGAACGGCCTTACTTTCTCTCCGGCAGGAACCTTATATAGAAGCGGCCATAGCCTTAGGCACCCCACCATTACCACTTTTTAGAAGGCACCTGTGGCCAACTTTGAAAGGGTCATTGCTCGTCAATTTTTGTTTTACGGCCTCCGGTCTTCTAGGGGTTGGCGCCACTCTTTCCTTTCTTGGCATTGGCCTGCCTTCGGCTGTTCCCTCATGGGGAAAAATGCTCTCAGTGGCCCGTTTATCACTGGAGGCGTGGTGGCTTTTTGCATTTCCGGCTGTATTCCTGCTCCTCAGTGTCTTGTCTTTACAAGTGATTGGCAGCAGACTTTCTTTCAAAAGAAGGGACTAATTTTGTTACAAATTCCACTTTGTTAGTCTACATTTTAAATTTACCATATCCTAAAGGTTCATTATTCGACCAATTAAAGCCTTTTAAAGCCCTTCAAGATCAATTCCACCTTATTTTCTCCTTGTTACGTTAAGTCACAAAGTTTCCTATTTTTTCATCACCATCTGCCTTAATATTGTATCAACAATAAAGACAAAGAAGATGAAGGTACAGCAACAAAGCCTGCCCACTAGTTTGGGCAGTCAGTACCAGCCAGCCATGAGTTATAATATAATAAGCCATCCTGGCGGACAAACTACCTTTTGCACGCCACAACAGGTAGAAGATTCATCATTGGCTTGGTCAACTACCTATGTAGACTTTATGCCATCTGAATTTGTTGGCGGATTTAAGACAGAGAGCTTTTTCATAAGCACCTATGATTTTGAATCCCTTACCGGTCACCCCGGAATTAGATATTGATATTTGGTTGTCTTCCGTAGCCCCCCATGCGGAAGTTAGTTTACTTGTTTTAGTTTTTTGTTGTTTGTCTGTCTGCCTGCCGACTTGTCACCGGCAGGCATTTTTTTTGATAGCTCCCGCTTCTTTTAAGTGTCTCAAGCAAATGGGGCTCTGATGAAATCAGCTTCTGCGAGGACCTGTTCAAACCTCTTCCTTGCTGGTTCCTGACAAAAACATAATTCCATACTTTGCTAAGCTAAAAGGAAGCTTCAATCATAGAAAAGAAGAGGGGCTACCAGGTAGATTCAACAACTACAGCGCCTACCTACTTCACATGTAATTCACTTCTTCCAAAAACTAAAACTCATGGTACATGTGTCTGACAATGCCCAATTGTGCGATAGCGGGAATACCCTCTGATTCTATTTTTTGGAATTAATTATTGCCCGCTTTATAACCTTCAAGCTGCTGCTGGAACGCTGTTTTGGAGCTGTTTTCCTGAAAACAGGCCAAAAACAGAACTAGTGGTTTGATAGGTAAATTTGAAATCAGGTAGTGGCACCAGATAGTATTACTGGCGAAGAAGGGATCTATGCTCAATGACTCCTGAGCTCACGTGTGGTAACCGTATTAGGGCTAGAGAGACAGAACTTAAGAAGGTATTATATCATCTCTGGCGCAAGCCTCTCCTTTACCTATGGGTGTGGTGACTTTCTGTTTTCGGACTGTTTTTCAAAAAGTAGCCCAGAAACAGAATTACAGGCAAAGCCTTCGCTGGCTATCTTTTGATAAAGCTGAACATGAGACTCTATATAGCATCAAAAAAACTAAAGGCAAAAAAAGAAGTCCCTCCAGTTTAAAACTGAAGGGACTTCTTTTTAAATGGAGCGGAGAGGGAGGGATTCGAACCCTCGATACCGTTACCAGTATACACACTTTCCAGGCGTGCTCGTTCGACCACTCTGACACCTCTCCGTGGTCACCCGTTTGGGAATGCGAAATAACGCAAAATAGATTTCTTTTACAAATAATAAAGCAGAATTGCGGCTACTTTCTCGCTTTCATTTCTCCCCGCAGGTTCTGCTGCAGTAATTGAGCTGTTTTCTCTACACTTACATTTTGAGCCAGTACAAACATGAGCTTCGTGAGGGCAGCCTCTGTGCTGATATCGGCGCCGCCAATCACACCCATATCTTTCAGGTACTTGCTGGTTTCATATTCTCCTTGCCTCACCTCCCCTTCCTCACACTGGGAAACATTTAAAATAGTGATGCCACGGTGCACAGCGTCTTTCAGCAAATCTAAAAACCAGGGGTAGGTAGGGGCATTTCCGGCACCAAACGTCTCCAATACAAGTCCTTTCAAGCCCTCAGAATTAAGGATAGCCTTCACAATGGCGGGAGTGATTCCTGGGAAAAGCTTCAAAACACCCACTCTGCTCTCTAAATCACCGTAAACGCGCAAGGGTTCTGCCGGGGGCGGCAGAATCATAGAGGGATTGAACTCTATATCAATGCCCGCCTGGGCCAACGGCGGATATTTACCGGAGTGGAAAGCATTGAAATGACGGCTTTCCACCTTAGTAGACCGGTTGCCACGCAATAAAACTGTGTTGAAGAAAATACAGACCTCTGGCACCAAAGGCCTCCCCATGCGCTGGGCTGAGGCAATCTCTAAGGCCGTTATCAAGTTACGGCGCGCATCAGTCCGCATTCTGCCAATAGGCACCTGGGCACCGGTGAAGATGACCGGTTTCCCCAGGTTCTCCAACAGAAAGCTAAGGGCAGAGGCACTGTAAGCCATGGTGTCAGTGCCGTGCAGAATAACGAACCCGTCATACTCATGGTAGTTCACCTGGATAAGCTGCGCCAGTTTCACCCAGTGCTCCACCCCCACATTAGAGGAGTCAATGGGTGGGTCAAGGCTTAACACGGTCAGCATTACTTTGAACTGCCGCATCTCAGGCACCCGGTGTATTACTTCACTGAAATCAAACGGCACCAGCGATTCATCCTGCTTGTCAGAAACCATCCCGATGGTCCCTCCGGTATAGATGAGCAAGATAGAGGCCTCTGGGTGGCGGGGGGCGGCCGTGTTTATGTCAACCTTTAAAAACTTCATTGTCTCAGGCAAATAAGTCTAGCGCATTGGCCGTAGTTGCCGTTGCCACCTCTTCTACTGTCATTGATTTGATTTCTGCTATGCGCTGGGCCACGTAGGGCAGGTAGGCCGGTTCATTTCGTTTGCCACGCCTGGGCACCGGTGCCAGATACGGGCTGTCGGTTTCCAGCACCAGGTGTTTCAGGTCAATTTGCTGTAACACCGGCTCCAGTCCGCCATTCTTAAACGTACTCACCCCGCCAATCCCGAGCAGGAAATTTACCCCCAGCACAGCCTGTGCCTCTTCTACCGTGCCTGAGAAGCAGTGAAAAATACCTCTCAGGGTGCCGTCTTGCTGCTCCTGCACAATTTCTAAGGTCTCTTGAAAGGCGTCTCTGGTGTGCAGAATGATGGGGCGCTGGTATTTCTTAGCCCATCCACACTGTACCCGCAACGCCTCCCGCTGCTGGTCAAGTAATGATTTATCCCAGTAAAGGTCCAGGCCCGCCTCCCCTATTCCTTTAAAACTGCGGGTTTCCAGCCATTTTTCTATCACTGCCAGGTCTTTTTCAAACTCCTGCTTCACATAACACGGGTGCAGCCCCATCATGGCATGGCACCACGCATGCTTTTCCTCTACCTGCAACATGGCGTCAATGGAAGCCACATCAATATTGGGCATATAAACTTGTGCCACCTGGGCCGCTTGTGCCCGCTGCAGCATCTCCTCCCGGTCTTCATCAAACTCTGGGGAGAAGACATGGGCGTGTGTATCTATAAAGGTCATTTACTTCAATAACGAACGTGCTGTTTTTGGCCTGTTTTTCAGAAAACAGCTCAGAAACAGCAAAGATAATGCATTCTACCTGCAGAAGGTTAATATTGTCTGCCCTTCCATCTGATCTTGGTAGGAAGGAAGAAGTAAACAATTAAAACCAGCGAGGTAAAGAGCAGGTACAGCTCCAGGAGAAACAGATCCCTCCCCTGAACCTTCCAATGCACCCGCTGGCAACAGAAAGATACAAAAACCGACTGCAGCAGAAGCTTTGCTGCAAAGACACCCCCCCAGACGGCCCAACCCGCATGCAGGAAGAAAGGGACCCACACGGGATAATACGAGGAGTGAAAAATGAAGAGCAGCAGCATGTACCAGGGCAGTTTTACAGAACCCCGCATCCAGCGCCGCCGCTGGTTAAAAAAGTCATTCAGGTTTCCAATCGGTTTAGAAAGGGCTAGCGCCGAGGGGCTGTAAACATGGGCGGTCTGGAAACCGGCCGCGGTTATTTCCTTGTGCAGTTGCACATCTTCTGTAATAGAGAAAGGGATTCCCTCAAAACCACCTACCTGTTCATAGGCCTCCCGGGTCACCAGCATGTTATTCCCCATGGTAGAAACAGAGACGCCCCTGTCTGCCACCACCTGCATCAGCCCCAGATTATAGAGCCAGTCAAGTGCCTGAAGCCGCTCAAAGAGGGAATGGCCCTTAGTGGTGGTGATTCCCGTCACTATGCCTGTGGTAGGGGTAAGCCGTTGCAAAAGCGTATGCACCCACTGCGGCGGCACCTCAATGTCTGCATCAGTAATGAAAAAGAACTCAGAGGTAGCTTTTTTTGCCAACTGGGCCAACACATTGGCCTTTCCTTTGGTACCGGCCATATCATAGGAGATGGGAACACAGGTGACGTACGGTTTGCCCAGGCTGTACTGCTCTACCAGAGAACGGGTGTTGTCTTGGGAGCGGTCATCGCCTACCAGTACTTCCAGCTTATCTTTGGGGTAGGCCAGCCGGTCAATGGCGGCCAGGCAGGTTAAGATATGCTCCTGTTCATTTCTGGCAGCAATCAGAATACTTACTGGGGGGAATTCTTGCGCGGCAGAACTTTCTGGGGGTGCCCTGAAGACCCAGAGCAGCAGCAACAGCAGAAAAACAAAAAGGTACAGCGTTAGAAAGCCAATAGAAAACAGCATCTGCTACAGGGTTTTGAACGAGTAGCCCAGTGAGGAGAAATGCTGCAGCAAGCGGGGCAATACATACCGCAGATTCTTTTCTGCTTTCAGGCTATCATGCATCACTACTATAGAACCCGGCTTGATGGAGGCAATTGACCTGCTAAGGCATTCTTCTGCCGGCAAGGACGCGTCAAAATCATAGGTAAGGCTGCTCCACATCACCACTTGGTACTCAGGTTGAAGCTTACGCAGATGCGCGAAGGTGAGTTGGCCGTGGGGCGGCCTGAAGAGCTTCTCTGCCGCCGGGGCCCCTGCCCTTTCAAGGGCCTGTTGGCATTGCTGCACCTCCTGGCCATACGTCTCCCCCCGGTTCTTCCAGGCCTGCACATGATGATATGTGTGGTTTCCCACCCTGTGACCCGCAGCCAGTACTCTTTTTGCTATCTCAGGATACCGCTCCACATTGTCGCCCACCCAAAAAAAAGTGGCTTTCGCTTGATATTGGTCCAGCTGCCCCAGCACAAAGTCTGTCACCTCTGGAATGGGGCCATCATCAAAGGTGAGAAAGATGACCTTTTCCTGCACAGATTTCTTCCACCAGATCCTTGGGAAAAGCCACCTCAACAATGCCGGAGTCTGGTGAAACCTCATTTCTTAGTTGTTGTTGTCTCTCAATCTGCTACAGAAGCACTACGCCGTTCGGCATCCTGTTTTCGGGCTGTTTTTCTGAAAACAGCCCGAAAACAGGAAAGTAAATGAATGGATTATTTAAACCGACAGGAAAGGAGCGTGATGTCATCATGGAACGAGTTGCCGCTGTTGTAGGCATTAATCTCCTGCAGCAACTGGGTATGGATGTTGCGGGAACTTACAAAGCGGCAGCATTGCAGAAACTTGATGGTATTCTCTACGCCAAACTCATCCTCCTCCTGGTTAAAAACCTCGGTCAGGCCGTCTGTGTAGCAAAAGACGAATGACTGCGGCGGCACAGGCACTTTGGTCACCTTCAAAAATGGGAGAACGTCAAAAATGCCCAGCATGGTACACCCTTCCTCCAACAGCTGGTACGTGTTGTTTTCATAAAGAAGAATAGAGGCGTTGTGCCCGGCATTCACATAACTCAGCTCACGGGTGGTTCGGTTGTAAATGCCCAGAAAGCAGGTGATGAATTTCTCTGCCACCGCATTGCGGTAGATGAGGTCATTCAGCTCAGAGACAATGGTGTCCAGGTTGGTGGTTTGCCGTAAAATGGTACGCAGGCCGGCCTGGAAGTTAGACATCAACAACGAGGCAGGCACTCCCTTGCCAGAAACATCTGCCACACAGAAAAGAAACTGGTCTTTGTCAATGGGAATGTAGTCATAGTAATCTCCGCCTATAGAAGAATGCGGAATATAGGTGGCATGTACAGAAACCTGCTGGTTGTTGGGCAGCGACTTGGGGAACAGCATGTTCTGCACTTCGCGCGCAATCTCCACTTCTTTTCTCACTGCTTCCTGGGCCAACCGCTGCCTTTCCAGCCTTCGGTTCTCCATGGCCACCAGAATGATGTTGCTCAGCGTCTGTACAAAGCTCAGGGCCCCCAGGGTGGTATAATAGGCATGCACGTTCCCAATCATCACAAAGGCCAGTATCCTGCTATTGTGTATAATGGGTATGACGGTTTCAAAGTCATGCCACCGGCGGTCAATGTTGAGTTTTGACAGAGACGTGATTTCCCGCAGCTCTGCTATCTCCTGCGGAAGCGCAAGTTCCCTGAAGTTGTAGTCTGTGCCAAAACAGACCTTGCACTCCCATTGCTCGTCTAGCAGAAACAGCGAGAGGCGCCGTATGTTCAACTGGGCCAGCAGGGTGAAATGGTAAATCTTATAAAGAGCTTCTTCAGGCAGATTGTTATTGATAGCCTTTGTGATCTCCAGCAGAGCCGCCAATTCCAGCTTCTTCAGGTTCAACTCTTGCTCTACTGTGGGGAACTTCAATTCTGACATTGACAACTGCCGTTTTCTTGAATTTATCTTATCTGGGTGCTATAGCAAATCAAAAGGCAATTTAACTAAAAGACCCGGGATTGCTAAGAGTACTCACCTTCATCTGAAACACCTGAACTAAAAAAAAAGTTATCTGATCAACCGCCCCTGCAGGAAAGGCCTGCCCTAAGTGTTTATTTTTGTTTAAATTTTTAGGCTGAACGGGCAAACAGGAAGGTTCTTAAAGTTATCTCATAAATGCCTGATCAGGGAAAAAGGTTCTGCGCAGGCAGGAACTTCTCTCTGTTTTTGGCTTGTTTTCCTGAAAGTAGGCTTAAAACAGAACAACATGTTTCAAACCTTCTGCTTATGAAAAGCTACGTTTCAACAGGTCAGAGCCAGGGAGCAGCCAGCGGCAAGCAAAAAGAGAACTGATTCCTACCGGGCATTGCCATCGCCAAGGCAATTAACAGCTGTTATAAAGTATTGTGCGAAAGCAGGCCCGCTTTGGTGGCTAAGAAAAAATACCGGTGCCCCTCAACCTCAAAATGTCCGGGGTCATACGGTACCTCTGTGTCCTGGTCTGGGAACAGGCACTTAACGTAATTCATACTGATGAGCCCTCTTAGCGCCTCCCGGAGTTCCCCCTCTGGCATCTCCAGCTTTTGCTGAAGTTCCTGAAAGGAAGTCACAAAGTAAAGCTCGTCTAAAATATCAAATTCCTGATCTGTCATGATGTTTCGTGTTCACGCCCCTTCCACCGGTACCTGCCTTTTAAGCCAGATAAGGCGGTATACAGCACATACGGCACATAAACTACCTGTAGCAAAGGGATGAGCGAAAATAGCCTGTTTTTCTGAAAGAAGGGCAAAACTGAACTGAAAAGAAGCAGGTCTGGCCCCAGTTTCACAAGCAAGCAAAGGGCAAAAAACCACCAGCTCCAAACGTTTGCCACGGCCATAAAGAAGGTGAACCAAAGAAGTAGGTTGGCTCCCGCCACCAACACTGCCAACACTTTAGGCCCCCACGCTTCATAGTGCTGCCACTTGCTGGCCCACCGTACCCGCTGGTGAATAAATTGGCTCAGGCGGGAGGCGGGGGCGGTTTTCACAACTGCATTTTCCGCTTTTAAAAAAACAGCCCGCTTTGGGTACTTCTGCTGTATTTTGTGGAGCAGGAATTCGTCATCGCCTGAAGGCACGTGTTCATTCCCCTTAAAACCATTCACTCCGTAAAAAGCGTCTTTTTCATACGCCAGGTTAGCCCCGTTGCACATGGTGGGCCTGCCCATCTGCAGGGTGGCAGCCCCTACTCCTATCAACGCTGAAAACTCCAGCGCCTGTAAATTCTGAAAGAGATTCTGGCAGGGTGACAATGCTACCGGGCCGCAGATGATCTTAGGGTTCTCCCGCTGCTTTAATTGGTTAAGCAGCGCCAGCCAGGAAGGGTGAAGCCTGCAATCGCCGTCAGTACAAGCGATCCACTCGCCTTTCGCTGCTTTGATTCCCGCCTCCACGGCGCCCTTTTTCTGCCTGACTCCCGGAAAAGAGGCCAGGTTCAGGAATGAAAGCCTCAATTGTGTCTGCTGCTGAAACTGCTCTACCTGCCGTACAGTGTCATCTTCTGAATGGTCATCTACTACAATTACCTCAAAAGCTGATGCCGGATACTGCTGCCGTTCCAGATCTCCCAGGAGCTGTGCAATATGGGCGGCCTCGTTTCTAACCGGAATAATGACAGAGAAGAAAGCTGTGGGCACGTCCTGCCCCGTTTCCACTGTAGGGATTCTACGCCAACTGATCCAGCAAACCACCAGGCACACGCCATACGCCAGTACCACCAGCAAAGACAGTAGTTGCAGAATCAACGGGTTCTGAAAAGTTTAAGAGGTAACACAAAAACCAACCCTATGACACTGGGCAAGGCTATATTGAGCGCCCACAGAGATAGGCTGGCCCCTAATACCAGCATTGTATCTTGCCCCATCAGTCCAAAAAAATGCATGGCACTGAGTTCGCGCATCCCTATGTCTGCCAAGGCGTTGATAGAGGGCACCAGCGACTTCATCAGAAACGTTCCGGCTACTCCCCAGATGTACTGCTCCATGCTAAGTTGTACCCCAAATGCCCACAACAACGCCACAAACTGGGTCATGAAAACCAGGTACCTCACCAGTGACAGCCAAAGCACCTGCACCAGCTCTTGCGCAGAATACTGCCCCACCACGGCAAAATAATGCACCCACCGCCTCAGGTATGGCACACGGTCCAGCAGAGAGACCGCCCATTTGAAACTGAACAGCAGGGCCAGCGCCCAGCTGTTCGCCATCAGTAACCCCAGGGCAATAGACAACCCCAGCGGCGAGGCCAACGGCAGGTAATATTGGTAAATAAAATATGCCAGCGCAGCAGAACCAATGAAAACAGTGGCAAATAACTGGCAAAGCCTTCCCAGCAGAATGGCCCCTATGGCATCTGCCCGGTTCTGTTGTTGCATGGTGAGAATGCGGCCGGCATAGTCGCCCACGCGGTTGGGGGTGATAAAGCCGAGCGTAAGCCCCACCAGCACCGCCCGGTACGCCTTCAGGAAGGAGATTCTTTCAATTTTTGAGGAGAGATACTGCCATTTATATGCTTCGGCGCCCCAGTTGACCGGCAGGAGCCCTGCCGCCAGCAGCACCGCCGGCCAGCCCCGGTGCCAAACCAGCTGTAAGGTCTGAACAGAAAACACCGTGTTGGTGCTGGCATCGTGCACAGCCTGACGCAGATAGTAAAGGGTTAAGGCAAATACGAACAATTTTCCCACCCACACCAAGATGCGTCTGGATAACCGGATGTTGCCGGATTGTTCGTAATTTTGCACTTTATGATTCATTCAACTGCGCCGCTTCCTAATAACAAATTAATTCTAGGGGTAGACCCGGGTACCAACGTGATGGGCTATGGCCTCATTGAGGTGAGCGGTTCTAAAATTACTGTGCTCCAGTACGGAGTTTTACACCTCAAGAGTTACTCAAACCACGCCCTTAAGCTCAAGAAGATATTTGACGCCACCTTACGGCTCATCACCGAATACCTGCCAGATGAAATGGCCATTGAAGCACCCTTCTACGGCAGTAACGTACAGTCTATGCTAAAGTTGGGGCGGGCGCAGGGGGTTGCCATTGCCGCCGCCCTCTCCCGCGACATCCCGTACGTGGAATATGCGCCAAAGAAAATAAAACAATCAGTGACCGGCAACGGCAATGCCTCAAAAGAACAAGTGGCCGCCATGCTGCTCCAGATCCTGAAAATTAAAGAAGCCCCCAAGTTCCTTGATGCCACAGATGCGCTGGCCGTGGCCCTTTGCCACCATTATACCCAGGGCGGAAACCAAAAAGCCGGCGCTAAATCCTGGAAAGCCTTCCTAACCGAGAATCCTGACCGTTTGTCCAAGTAACTGCACAGGGTAGGGCGCCAGGGAGTATTCTTTACTGGGGGCGCAGGTTTAATTTAGTTTTACAAGGCAAAATGCGTCTGGGTGGGGTTCTGCCTATGCGGTTGCAGAACCTTGTATTCCGGCCGCGAAGGCAACCTAAGGGGGAGGGAAAGGTTCAACTTCTGGTCCTTTACAGAGGGCATCATTTTCATAAACCTCCTCTAACCGCCAACCTTCTTATGGCCGCTGTCCCCTCTAAAACAAGTTTTCCTGTTTTCGGGCTGTTTTTGAGAAAACAGCCCGAAAACAGGAAAAACCACCAATAGCAGCAAGCGGGAGTTTTATAGCTCCTGCCTGATGCGCTGGGCAATTTCCTCCATTTGTGCGGCTTCAAACTTCTGTTTCGGGTTACCGAAGTTCATATCTGCCACCTGGTTGATGGGCACCAGGTGAATATGGGCATGCGGTACTTCTAAACCTACTACTGCCACGCCTACCTTTTTGCAAGGAATTGCCTTACCCACTGCCAGTGCCACTTTCTGCGCAAACTTGTGCAGGTCGGCCAAGGTCTCCGGGGCCAGGTCAAAAATATAGTCAACCGGCTCTTTGGGGATTACCAGCGTGTGGCCTTCCACCAGAGGGAACACGTCCAGGAACGCCAGAAAACGATCATCTTCCAGAATCTTGTAGGCACTGATGTCGCCTCTTATGATCTTAGAGAAAATGGTCTCCATGGCTTAGCGGGAAATATCCAGAACCTCAAAGCGTAACTTACCGGCAGGCACGGTGATCTCAGCCACCTCTCCTACTGATTTGCCTAGCAGGCCTTTGCCAATGGGTGATTTGACTGAAATCTTACCGGCGGCCAGGTTCGCCTCCTCTTCGGCTACCAGGGTGTAGACCACCTCCATGTTATTGTTCAGGTTTTTGAGCTTTACTTTTGAGAGAATCAGCGCCTTAGACAGGTCCAGGTTTGACTCATCAATGATACGGGCATTGCCAATCACCTCCTCCAGTTTTGAAATTTTCAGCTCCAAATGGCCCTGGGCATCTTTGGCGGCGTCATATTCGGCGTTCTCACTCAAGTCACCTTTGTCACGTGCCTCAGCCAGCTGATGCGCCACTGCCGAACGGCCTTTTGTCTTCAGTTCATGTAACTCGTCTTTGAGCTTCTGCAGTCCTTCTGGGGTGTAGTAAGATACTGATGCCATAGTTTTTTATGGGTTAGTACAATGAATAAAAAAGAAGAACGGCCTTCCGTTTGGAGACCGTTCTTATGCTAAGGTAGTACATTTTTTCAGAACCAACAGCAAACCCGCCAATATTTTGAAGGCAGAGGGTGGCTCTGAGGCTGCTGGTTCCATTCCCATAATTCCTGTTTTTAAGCTGTTTTCTTGAAAACACGTCAAAAACAGAACCCCTTTTTTACCACCTATATATTTAATGGCTATCTTTGTTCTACTACCTATGTCTGAATCAACTGAACCATTCATAAAGCTGGCCGCCATAGACATTGGCTCTAACGCGGTGAGATGCCAGATTTCCAACGTCTTCAAGTTTGAGCACCACACCCTGTTTAAGCGGGTGGAGTACATTCGCTACCCCATGCGCCTGGGCGAAGATGTGTTTGCCACCGGCATCATCTCCAAGCCCAAAGCCGAGAAATTCATCACGTTTCTCAACGCCCTAAAACTACTGATGCAGGTACATGAGGTGCATGATTTCATGATCTGTGCCACCTCCGCCATGCGCTCTGCCCAGAACGCGCCAGACATCATTGCCGAAGTACAGCGGCGGCTGGGGTTGCAGATTCAGGTGATTGACGGCACCACCGAGGCTGATTTGATTAACATGGTCATCCGGCAGCAGCTGGATGACCGCAACTACCTGCACATTGATGTTGGTGGCGGCAGCACTGAGTTCAACATCTATGTAAACCGGCTCAAAGTGGCGTCGCGCTCGTTTGAGCAAGGCTCCATCCGGCACATGCAGGGAGACGACTCACAGGAGATGTGGCTGGCCATGCAGAACTGGGTCACTGAGAATGCCAAGCTGCACCACGTCACCAGAGCCATAGGCACCGGCGGAAACATCAACAAGATTTATGACATGGCCCGTAAGTCTGTGGGCAAACCCATTTTCAGGAAACAGATTGAAGAAGTAGTGGAGCAGATTGCCTGCCTCTCTATGGAGGAACGGGTAAAAGTGCTGCTGCTGAACGCAGACCGCGCCGATGTGATTGTTCCCGCCGCAGAGATCTATCTTTCGGCAATGAAATGGGCACACGTTGAAAGCATGCTGGTCCCGCAGGTGGGGTTGAAAGACGGCATTCTGCAGATGTTGTTTGAACGCCACCAGGGTACCACCCAGCACCTGTTCAGGTCTGAGTAATCAAACCCGTTTTTGGGCTGTTTTTGGAAAAACAGCCCAAAAACAGCAATCCCTCCTGCGTAGACCGCAGGAGGGATTGCTGTTTTTAGAGCATCTTAACAGGTAGCTTATGCGCTGCAAACGGGCCTCAAAAAAACCTGACCTCACACCAGAGAGCCGCTTTGCTGCTCTAATAACGGGATAGAAAAATTTTGCGCCCCTTGTTCGCCTGCAAAAGCAAAATGTAAACCAGCGCTTAGGAGTGAGTGCGCGGGTTAGTAAGATTGCTTTAGAAACAACTATCAAAAAAGATTCACCTCTTCCCTCATTTCCAGGTCTACCTTGTAGAACTCACGGTGAATGTTGAACGGGGCCTCCCCCTCGGCAGGCTGACGCTTGATATAGGACCCGTCTTCGCGCATAATGTACGCATTCTGGTTGTCCATGAGGTTGTAGCGCAGAATATTGATGGCCTGCCGCTTGAGCTCATCATTTACAATATGGAACAGGGCCTCAATACGGCGTTCAAAACTCCGCACCATGATATCGGCGCTGCCGCCCAGCACTGTGGGGTTCCCGTTGTTGTGGAAGTAGAAAAGGCGCGCATGCTCCAGGTATTCCCCCACAATAGAGCTCACCTGAATATTCTCACTCAGCCCTTCCCGCCCCGGACGCAAACAGCAGATGCCGCGCACTATCAGCCGTATCTGCACCCCGGCCTGGGAGGCGTTGTAAAACTCATCCATCACCTCTTTGTCTTCCAGGGAGTTGATCTTGATCACAATACCGGCCGGCAGCCCCTGGGCGGCATTGTGGGTTTCCCTCCTGATCAGTTCTATGAGCTGCTGGCGCATGTCTTTGGGCGCCGTGATCAGGTACTCATAGTTCTCCGGATATGAATGGCCGGTGATAACGTTGAAAAACTCAGACACGTCATGGGCATACACCTCATCTGTGGTCAGCAGGCTGATATCTGTGTACTGGCGGCTGGTCTGCTCATTGTAGTTCCCGCTACCAATGTGAATATAGCGCGTCACCTTCTCCCCTTCCTTCCGGATGATCATCATCATCTTGGTGTGGGTCTTGTACTTGCTGATGCCGTAAATCACAAAGCAGCCCGCCTTCTCCAGCTTCTCCCCCTCCTTGATGTTGCGCTCCTCGTCAAACCGGGCCTTCACCTCAAAGAGGGCAGAGACGTGCTTCCCGTTTTCAGCGGCCTTGAGCAGGGCGGCTGTCACGCGGGAATTATCTGCTAACCGGTAAATAGTCTGCTTAATGCCCAACACATAGGGATCCTCGGCGGCTTTCTCCAGCAGGCTTACAATAGGTTCCATGCTGTTGTACGGGTGGTGCAGCAGCACGTCATGGTCTTTGAGGAACTCAAACAGGTTCTCACTTGCGCCGCGCGGGAGACTGGGGGATGGCACCGGCGCGGGAGATTTTTTGATCTTGTTGCTGAACTGCGGGTGTTTGATGATCTGCCAAAGCCCTTTGAAATCCAGCAGCTGGTCAACAGAGAACACATTGGCATTGTCAATAGACCAGCGTTCCTTCAGGATCTTCATCATGTACCCAGACGGTGCCTGCTCTGTCTCCAGGCGCACCACCCGCCCCTTTTTACGGGTCTTGAGCTTCTGCTTCACCTCCTGCACAAAGTCCTGGTCCATGTCATCGCTTTCCTCCAGGGTGAAATCTCCGTTTCGGGTAATCCTGAAGAGGTTCACTGAGTCAATCTCCACGTTCCGGAACAGCTTACCCATGTTGTGCCTGATCACTTCTTCAATGGGCACAAAAATGATCTTGTTCTTGCGCTGGATCTCATAGAACCGGGAAAGGTTGTTTGGGATCTGCACAAACGTAATACGGCTCTGCTGCTTGGTCTCCTCAGTGGTTCTGGTCACCACGCCAAAGATGAGCAGCTGGTTCATCATCAGCGGGAAACCGTGGTAGCTGTCATACACCATGGGGGTGAGCAGCGGGTACACTGTGTGCATGAAGAAAGCCTCGGCTTTAGACTGCTCTGACTCTGTGAGCTCCCCCACCTTGCAGATATTGAAGCCCTGCTTCTCAAACTCCGGCCGCAGCTCCTCATAGGTCTGGTACTGGTCAGAGACAAACTTATGGGCAAAATCTAACAGCTTCTTCCGGAACGGCAGTTCCCGCAGCCCGGAGTAGTCAATGCGCTCCTTGCCGTAATCAATGTAGTTGTACAGGCTGCCCACCCTGATCATGAAGAACTCATCTGCATTTGACGCCGTAATGGCCAGAAACTTTAGCCGCTCAAACAGAGGCGTAGCGGGGTTGCGTACCAGGTCCAGAACCCGGTAGTTGAACCTTAGCCAGCTCAGGTCACGGCTTATGTAATTACTTCTCCGGATTTGCTCCGATGCCTTGATGGTAGTGTTATTCATAGGAGATGCTCAACCTCAACGGGGATATTCTCACCTACTGGATATCCCCTTGCTAAGTTAACAGCTTTTTGTTGCCTGCCACAACTCAAAACAGAAAAGCCTGCGTCCTGCAGGCCTTTCTGTTAATGGTTTCTAGTTACTAACGGTGCACATGGGTATCTGTTTTAGCCCTGTTTTAGGAAAAACAGCCCGAAAACGGAAAACAGCCAGTGTTACTTATTTTGCCTTACACGTCAACTTTGGCGTATTTGGCGTTGCGTTCAATAAAGTCACGGCGGGGCGCCACCTCATCACCCATCAGCATGGAGAACAAGTGGTCTGCCTCAGCCGCCGACTCTACCGATACTCTTTTTAAGCTGCGGGTATCTGGGCGCATGGTGGTTTCCCAAAGCTGCTCAGGGTTCATCTCCCCAAGACCTTTGTAGCGCTGTACGCCCACGCTCTCGTCTTTCCCTTTGCCCAGTTCGGCAATGGCCTCTACACGGTCCTGCTCTGTCCAGCAGTAACGCTCTTCCTTGCCTTTCTTCACCAGATACAGCGGCGGCAATGCAATATAGATATAGCCGTTGTCAATCAGATCGCGCATGTACCGGAAGAAGAACGTCAGAATCAAGGTCCTGATGTGAGAACCGTCCACGTCAGCATCTGTCATGATAATGACTTTGTGGTAGCGCAGCTTGGTCATGTTCAACGCCTTGTCATCTTCCGGAGTCCCAAAGCTCACCCCCAGGGCGGTGATCATGTTCTTGATCTCCTCGTTCTCATAGATGCGGTGCTCCTGCGCCTTCTCTACGTTCAGGATTTTTCCGCGCAGCGGAAGAATGGCCTGGAACTTACGGTCGCGGCCCTGCTTGGCTGAGCCACCGGCTGAGTCACCCTCTACCAGATACAGCTCACAGTTCTCAGGATCACTGTCAGAGCAGTCGGCCAGCTTACCGGGCAAACCGGAACCGCCCATCACGTTCTTACGCTGCACCATCTCGCGGGCCTTACGGGCCGCCAGGCGCGCCTGCGCCGCCAGGATCACCTTCTGGATGATGATCTTGGCTTCTTTGGGGTTTTCTTCCAGGAACTGGTTCAGGATTTCCCCCACCACGGTGTCCACGGCGCCCATCACGTCTGAGTTCCCCAGCTTGGTTTTGGTCTGGCCCTCAAACTGCGGCTCCTGCACCTTCACAGAAATAACCGCGGTCAGCCCCTCCCTGAAGTCGTCTCCCTGAATCTCCACCTTGGCTTTCTCCAGCATGCCAGATCGCTCTGCATAGGCTTTCAGGGTACGGGTGAGCGCGCGGCGGAAACCGGCCACGTGCGTACCGCCTTCATGGGTGTTGATGTTGTTCACGTAAGAGAAGATGTTCTCTGTGTAAGACGTGTTGTAGTTCAACGCAATCTCTACCGGAATTCCCCCTTTTTCGCTTTCCACATAAATGGGCGTAGGAATCAGGTTCACCCGGGTTTCCTCCAGATAGGCCACAAACTCCTGCAGACCGCCTTCTGAGTAAAAAGACTCATTGAGAGGCTCACCCGCATCATTCATCTCACGCAGGTCTGTGAGGTTGATTCTGATGCCTTTGTTCAGGAACGCCAGTTCGCGCAAGCGGCTGGCTACGGTTTCGTATTTGTATTCGGTAACCGTAAAGATGCTGGCATCTGGCTGGAAGTGCACCGTGGTACCGGTTTTCTCAGTGGTGCCAATCTCACGCACCGGGTACGCCGGAACCCCAATGTTGTAATGCTGCTCATACATTTTGCCGTTGCGGTGAACCGTTACGTGCAGGTCAGTAGACAGCGCGTTCACGCAGGAAACCCCCACGCCGTGCAGCCCCCCTGAAACCTTGTATGAGTCTTTGTCAAACTTACCGCCCGCGTGCAGAACCGTCATAACCACCTCCAGCGCCGACCGGCCCTCTTTCTGGTGGAAGTCAACCGGAATACCGCGGCCGTTATCAGAAACTGAAATGGAATTGTCTGTGTGAATAGTGACCGAGATTTCGTCACAATGCCCGGCAAGGGCTTCATCTATGGAGTTGTCTACTACCTCCCAGACCAGGTGGTGCAGACCTTTAATGCCTATATCGCCGATGTACATGGCTGGCCGTTTACGCACTGCCTCCAAGCCTTCAAGCACCTGGATACTGTCTGCGGAATAGGCGGTCATGTTGTTTTGTTCGATGTCACTCATCTAGTTTATTCGGTGGGTTATTAACATACAAAAATACGCATTTTTATCTGCATTTGCCAATGATTTGCCTATTAATATAGCAGAAGCTGAATGATCCTGAGCCCTATTTCTCAGCCCTTCCATTCCCTGTAGATACCTGTATTTCTGACTTCCCCGTGCTGTTTTCGGGCTACTTTTTGGAATTCAGGGCAAAACCAGAATAAAAGCGGCCATTGTATAAGTTTAGGTGGGGCAACCTGCGGGGCGTGGGTATTGGAAAGGCAGATGTCTTCCCCCTGCCCTACTCCCCAAGCCCCAGGCATCACCGGCTGCCCACATAACATTTTAACAGAAGAATGACTCCCCAAACATCAGTACCAAATTCAGAATGGTGGTGAAAATCCGCTCTTTTTAAGCTGAGGCTGGGGGTTATTCCAGAAGTCTCGGGCAAAAAATGGGATTAAACGCGTAAGGTGGCGGGAATATTTTGGCGTTTCGCGGGTTTATTGTTAAGTTTCCACCTCGTAAAATCAATTGCTTCCGGGCATACCGCATTCCATGCGCAAACGCCTCATCGCACCAATCTGTACAAACACTCATGAAGGACGTAATTTTAGGTATTGACATTGGGGGTACCAACACCAAGTTCGGTTTCTTAGACCGTGACGGCATCAGCTTAACCCAGGGTGAGATTTCTACCGCTGAAGGGGAAACCGTGCATGACTTTCTCCGCCTCTTCTACCAGGAGGTGCAGGCCAAATTCAAAAAAATAGAAGACGAGGCGCGTCTTATTGGCGTAGGCGTGGGTGCCCCTAACGGCAACTTCTACACCGGTACCATTGAAAACGCGCCCAACCTGAAGTGGCATGGCTCAGTACCGCTGGTAGAGCTGCTGCAGTCATATTTCAAACTGCCGGTTTTCCTGACCAATGATGCCAATGCAGCCGCCATTGGAGAAATGATCTACGGCGGGGCCAAGAACATGAAGAACTTTGTTGTGGTGACATTGGGCACTGGCCTGGGCAGCGGGATTGTGGTAAACGGAGAACTGGTGTATGGGGCAGACGGCAACGCCGGCGAATTAGGCCATACCCTGGTGAACGTGAAGGGCTCTGGCCGCGTGTGCGGTTGCGGCCGCCGGGGTTGTTTAGAAACCTATGTTTCGGCCACCGGCATCAAGCGCACCGTTTATAAATTCTTAGCTGATTATACAGATTACAGCGAACTGCGCGGCGTCAGCTTCAATGACCTAACCGCTGAGATGATCACCCAAGCCGCCAAACGTGGTGACAAGATTGCCATTGACTGTTTTGAGTACACGGGCAAGGTGCTGGGCATGAAATTAGCCGATACCGTAGCACATTTGAGCCCAGAAGCCATCTTCCTGTTTGGCGGACTGGTACGGGCCGAGGAGTTGCTATTTGACCCGGTAAGATACCACCTGGAGAAGAACCTGTTAAGCATCTTCAAAGGAAAAGTAAAAATCCTTCCGTCAGGCCTTGGCCTAAACAATACCGCCGTAATGGGTGCCGCCGCTTTGGCCTGGAAAGAAATGGAACGCTAGTCTTTTCAAACTAATATTTCTGAAGCCCAGTTGTCACTACAACTGGGCTTTCTTTTTTAAGTCAGAAGTTTTAAGTCAGAAGCTGTTCAGAGTTTTTGAAACCGGGAGGCAAAGGCTGCCGGGTAAGGTTTTTCACCAGCCAGTGGTTTCTGTTTTCGGGCTGTTTTTGTAAAAACAGCCCGAAAACAGAAACTTAAATCTTTGCAAAATGCCTTTCTAAGAAAAACCTAAACAGCTTCTCAATTTCATACCCATTAAACCAAGGATAGAACTGACTAAGAGCCTGTTTACATTTTTGTTTTGCAGCGGAAAATGGGGAGCGAAAGGTACTGGCGAAGCCATTTTTGAGCAGCGTAGCAGGGCTACGGTGAGAGGAAAAGGCAAAGACAGGTTCTTCTGAAACCACTTTGTAGTACAAAAGATAAATAAAAACACGCCCTAAAGCCTTTTGAAGCAGTCTTTCTTTTCCACTCCACCTCCATCTCAATTATTGATTTTAACTATATCATCAGCACCTGGTTTACGCATCACCTAGGAAAACAAAAGTTGAGATAAGGTCTTAGATGCCCCTAGGTTGTATCTTTGGGCCTATGAGTTTTTTACAGGTCACTGGCATCAGTAAGCGGGAAGAGAAAGGATGGGTGGTGAAGGATGTTTCTTTTTCCCAGCGCGAGCACCAAAAAATTGCGATTGCCGGCGAAACCGGCTCCGGGAAAAGCACCCTCCTCAAAATGGTAGCCGGGCTGGTTCAGCCAGATACAGGCAGCATCTTTTTTGAAAAGGAGAAGGTGTTTGGACCAGCAGAGCAGTTGGTGGCGGGACACGAACGCATTGCCTATCTCTCCCAGCAGCATGAGCTGCCGGAATTTTTGCGGGTAGAACAGGTGCTGCGGTATGCCAATACCCTTGACGCGCAGGACGCCGAACAGCTATTTGAGGTGTGCCGCATTTCGCACTTGCTGAAGAGACGCACAGACCAGTTGTCTGGCGGGGAAAAACAGCGGATTGCGCTGGCCAGGCTCCTCCTCACCTCCCCTGGCCTGCTTCTGCTGGATGAGCCATTCTCTAACTTAGACCCCCTCCATAAGAACGTCTTGAAAACAACTATTCAGGAAGTGGGGGAAACCTTGGGCATTACCTGTATCCTGATTTCCCATGATCCGCAGGACACCCTCTCCTGGGCAGACCACCTGCTGATCATGCGCCAAGGCGAAATTATTCAGCAGGGCTCACCCCAGCAGGTATATTATGAGCCGAAAGATGAATACGTGGCCGGCCTTTTTGGGAAGTACAATCTGGTGCCAGCAGAACTCTTACAGGGTATAGTCTCAGATAGTCAAGCGAATTCCCTCTTCCTGCGGCCAGAACAGCTCACCATCCTGAGGGATGGCAGATCAGGCCTTAGAGGCACTATTGTGGGGAAAGTATTTTACGGTGCCTATTATGAAGTGGAAGTTCTTCTAAAAGGCGCCTCCCAGCCCATACTGGTTAGAACAGACAATGCGCAACTCCTGCCGGGAGCTGAGCTATTTCTTTCTCTTACTGCTGATTCGTTCTGGTTTTTATCATCAGATGTGGTGTAGGGCTTTCTTTTCTAGTTCCTCCAGGAGGGTCCGTCTATGACTTGGGCTTCTGTTTCTGGCCTGTTTTTGTGAAAGCAGGCCCAAAACGGGGCGCACGCTTATGCCAGCCAAAGTCTTTTAAAGAAGAAAACGGCAAACGTTAAACAGCTTCTCAGTTTCCCAAAAGAAGTAACTTTTATAGAAAGACAGTCAGAGAAGATTTTCCATTGGTCCACTTCTAGTCTGGGGTAAACCATGCCGGTTTCCCCTGATGGGCGTATTCTGTTTTGGGGCTGTTTTTCAGAAAACAGCCCCAAAACAGAATACGCCCTCTGCGTGGCAAGAAACAGAATTTAGGTGTACCTTGCATCTCCAAAATTAGCTTATAACCAGCATGATCCTCACTGACCGCCAGATACTGGAAGAAATAGAAAAAGGTACCATTTTGATAGAGCCGTATGACCGTACCTGCCTGGGCACCAACTCCTATGACGTTCATCTTGGGAAATACCTGGCCTCTTATAAAGATGAAGTTCTTGATGCCCGCAAGCACAATCAGATAGAAACATTTGAAATCCCCGCCGAAGGGTTTGTGTTGGAGCCCGGCAAATTGTACCTGGGTGTTACCGAGGAATACACCGAAACCCATGCCCACGTCCCTTTTTTAGAGGGCAAATCAAGTGTGGGCCGGTTGGGCATAGACATTCATGCCACCGCCGGGAAAGGTGATGTAGGCTTCTGCAACCACTGGACCTTAGAGATCTCTGTCAGCCAGAAAGTGCGGGTTTACCACCAGATGCCTATTGGCCAGCTCATTTACTTTGAGGTTAAGGGCGGTATTGAAAACTACTACAACCAGAAAAGCAACGCCAAATACAATGACCGCACCGTGTACCCGGTTGAGTCTATGATGTGGAAGAACAACTTTTAACGTAGTTTCCCTGTGCAAACAATCTTCATTGCACCATTCTGTGAAGGCAGTTGCAACAGGGGAAGAATTTCAGGTAAAAGCTGCAAAGCGCTTTGCAGAAAGCAACAAAAGGCGCTTGCCCCCGTTCTTTTTTACAGGGTAGCCAACTATTTTCCCTTCAGTTTTGTTCTAAGATAGATGGCACGGATGTTGTGTAGTATAAACCAAAACCTGAAGACGATGAAAAGATTAGCATATGCATTGGTAGTGATGATGTTAGCTAGTGTGGTTTCTTTCGCCCAAAATACCGGAACCGCCGAGCAACGCGCCCAGAACCTTTCAGATAAAATGATCAGAGAACTGCAGTTGAACAACTATCAGTCCCGTAAGATCAGACAGATAAACCTGGAAAAAGCCAGAAAAATGGTGGAGTTTGAGGCCAAGCACGCCAATGACAAAGCTGAACTGGAGAAATGTATCAATGGGGTGTGTAAGGAGCGGGACGTTGAGCTGGCCAATCTGCTGAGCACTGCCCAGTACTCCCAATACTACAGCTCCCGCAAGTCTTTCAATAGTTTTGACCGCGAATATGCTGTAAAATTGCAGAAGCAGAACTCCAAGGTGGCCAAAACCCTGGTTGCCCAAGACAAGGAAGATGCGAAACGTTCTTTCCCTGCCGCCGAGGTGGCAGTGATCAAAGAGGCTTCTCCTTCTAAGAACTAAGACGCCAACTAATTTATAAAAGCAGAAAGCCGCCCATTCAGGCGGCTTTCTGCTTTTATAGAAGTCTGATCTGGTGATTTAGGACTGGGGGTTCTGGGCTGCGTTTCTTTTTTGCTGTTCTTCTACGTGTTGCATTAACTCCTGGCAAAGCGTACGCATTTTCTCAGCCATCACCTTGTCACTGGTGGCTGTCTCTAAACTCTGGGCCATAGCACCAAGGGTGTCAATGTAGAAATACTTCATCTCATCTACCGGCATGTCTTTGGTCCAGAGGTCAATTTTCATGGTTCCAGAATCATTTCTGTCCCATAGGGCAATGTTGATGGCCTTAGCGAAATGGATATCAGTACCGGCATCGGTGGCGGTCCAACTGATGGCCTCTGGTACGCGTTGGTCATCCAGGGCAATACTAAAATGTATCTCTGATTTTTTCATCTGCTTCATGTTCTTTCGCGCCGGGGCGCTGATTTCTGAAAGCGCAAAGGTAAACTGTTTTTCTCAGTTCTGGGAGAAAGTTGAAAAACTCCGGGCCCATAGCTATTTAAAAGTAGGCCTTTTAACCATTTCCTAAATTCTATTAAAAACTATCTTTCATTTGAAGATTACTTATACTCAAGATACTATACATGAAACAACCAGGTTTAACTGTTCTTCTGGCTTTTACAGGTTTAACGGCCTAGAGCCAGACTGACACGGTATATTTAAACCAGTAGTACAAGGCTACAGCAGAAAAAGAGGGGGCTGTTTATTAAAGAGTTACCACCTATACAGGTTCAAAAAAAGAGAGGAGGCTCCAAAACACTTTTTATAGGTCAGGCCAAAAGTTTTATGAAGATGCTGCTGTCAAGGTGTCTAAAGACTTATATAAACAGCAAGGGCCTACCAGGTACTATTATAAAAATGGCCAGGTGAAAGAGGGACAACTCTATACCAGTGCAGAAGTCCAAATAAGCAAATGGCATGAGAACGGCCAGCTCTACTACAGGGGTGTAAAGAGGAACGGCAAGCCGGAAGGTGAGGCGGTTGGCTACTAACCCAGCTGAAAGTTGCTTAGGCGCGAAATATTCAGCAAAGGGGAGCTGGTGACAGGTGAATGTTTTGCTGAAGATGGTAAAACAACCATCCCATATTATCCGCATTTTTCTTTTCCTGATTTTCCGGGAGGCCCAAGCACCCTCATGAAACTGGTGATGACCAGTTTTAAAATGCCGCAGGAAACCAGTAGAAGTAGGGTCGCAGGAACAACCGTCGTACATTTTATAGTTACAAAGGAAGGCAAGATCCATTCTCCGTCAATTGTAAAGTATGTTCACCCAGATATTGACGAGGAGGTATTAAGAGTTGTGAACACGCTGCCCAATTTTGCTCCTGCTCTTGAAGAAGGGAATTGATGACACCTACTCCTTCCCTGTTAGGGTTAGATAAGAGGCCTGCCTTAAAAAAATAGCTATACAACCAACAGATGAGCCATTCCTTTTGGTAGTACCCCGCTACTAAAAAACACGAATGGCGTGACCTAAAAAAGAAGCCTCCCCAGAGTCACTGGGGAGGCTTCTTTTCTTCTGGATGGAGAAGTAGTACTATACGTAATTGTTCAGCATTACCGGCATTACCAGCATTAAGATGCTTTCCTCCTCATCTGTGTTGGCTGGCATCAAAAGACCGGCTCGGTTAGGGGTAGACAGTTCCAGCGTGATTTCGTCTGAGTCCATGTTGTTCAGCATCTCGGTCAGGAACTTCGCGTTGAAACCAATTTCCATGTCCTCGCCGTCATACTGGCACGTAAGACGTTCGCTGGCTTCGTTAGAGAAATCCAGATCTTCTGCAGAGATCTGTAGTTCACTGCCAGTAATTCTGAGACGGACCTGATGGGTGGTTTTATTTGAGTAAATAGAGATACGCTTCACTGAGCTCAGGAAGTCATACCGGTCAATGCTCAGTTTGTTAGGGTTCTGCACCGGAATCACGTTCTCATAGTCTGGGTAACGCTCATCAATCAAACGGCAGATCATTCTGATGTTGTCAAAGCTGAAGAAAGCGTTTGAGGTATTAAACTCAACCCGCACCGCCGTAGCCTCACTTGGCAAAGTAGACTTGAGCAGGTTGAATGCCTTTTTAGGAATGATAATTGACGTAGCGTTTTCGCTGCCAATATCTTTGCGGCGGTAACGCAGCAGGCGGTGCCCGTCTGTGGCCACAAACGTGATGTTGTCGCTGTTCAACTGGATGTAGATACCGGTCATGGCGGGCCGCAACTCATCATTGCTCACCGCAAAGATGGTTTTGGTGATAGCCCGGCTCAACACGTTTGAGGGAATCTCAATGGCGTTCCCGCCTCTCACCACCGGTACCTTAGGGAAATCAGTGGCATTCTCACCAGACAGCTTGTAACGTCCGTTTGAAGAGCTGATCTCTATGGTGTAAGTTTCTTCATCAATGGTAAACGTCACCGGCTGGTCAGGCAGGTTTTTCAGGGTATCTATCAAGATACGGGCCGGGGCGGCAATGCGTCCGTTCTCACGGGCCTCCACGTGTATCTCCGTAATCATGGATGTCTCCAAGTCGCTGGCGGTGATGGTGAGAACACCGTCGTTGATCTCAAACAGGAAGTTTTCCAGAATAGGCACTACCGGGTTGTTGGCCACTACCCCGTTAATGCTGGTAAGCTGCTTGAGCAGCGCCGTAGAAGATACAATGAATTTCATGCGGTATAGTCGTTTAGCGAAAGGTCTTTAATAGGGCAAAGTTAACCAAAAAAGGATTTTTTCCTACCGCCACCGCCACCATTCTCCCCTTTTTTTGATCACCGGCAGCGAGGGCGGCTTTTCAGTTTTCACCGCAACTTCAGCTCTCCCGCCAGCTTTTAGTACCTGTTCCTGTTTTAGGGCTGTTTTTCAGAAAACAGCCCTAAAACAGGTGGTCTTCTTTAACAGGAACTTGAAGTATTCTGGTACAATAGACACCACAGCCCACAAGGGGCATGCAGCACTGAGCCGCCCCATTTCCTAAAGATGAAACGGAACACCAAACTATCTGGCCTGAAAGGGACCCTGCCGTCACTTCTAACCCTATAGACAAATGGATCTAGCCTTTCTAATTGAAAGGAGCTTGCCAGTTGAAAGGAGCTTGCCAGTTTGCCTATTACCTGCGCGCCTTTTTCAGGAACCGTTGCTTAGAATCAGAAAATGAACGTGCCGCGCGGGCCCTATCAGGGCTAGCAGCGCTGGGGGAGAACTGGAACAACAGGTTAGGCTCAGCCAAGGTGATGAAAGATTGCTCATTAAATTGCGAAACCACCTCTAGAACACTGCCTGCCGCCTTTTTATCAGCACTTAGAATATGAATTTCATCTGACAAAGAGAAGACTATTTTGGTGTTCGTTTTCTGTACCAGCTGCTCTAACTGGGCTAAAGTGCCGCTTCCTTCAATAGAAACCAAAAATTCATTTGAAACACCCAGCCAGGCATCTACAGCCGGGTCTTCAGAGGGAGTAGAAAAGGTGGGATTGGCAAATAGAACGCTCGGGTGCTTCTCCAGCCGCTTCATCAGTTTAGTGGCGTCAAAGCAGGTGCTGTTTGGCTTTAGCCGAACAATGGTGAGCACCCCTGAGTCTAAGAAGGTCTCCCCTTCAATGCTGTCCACCTGCGGGTGCAGTGATAAAAGCCACTTTTTTGCCTGTAGGGGCACGCCTTCAGCAAAACCCACCAGCACCAATTTGCCCCAAGCATTCCCCAGGCTAACCCGGCCGTCATATTTATGGAAGTAGGAAAAGTCCTGGCAGCTGGCTTCCCGGCTTTCTGAAACCAAGGCAAGCGCCTGGGCCTCTTCTGAAGGATCTACTACTTCTTTTTCACAGGAAAACAGGAAGGGGAGCGCAAACAGTATAGAAATCTTGAATAGCAGTTTTTTCATTGTAAGAGAAATTAAACAGAAAATCATCTCTTACGGAATTGGCTTAATTCAAGCCCATTATCTCCCCATATTTCTTAAAATAAATTTTGATAGCACAATACCAATATATCATCCGCTAAAAATCAGTTTCTTTGCACCATCTCTCCGTTTTTAACCCCTAAAAACTGGCCTTGCATCTTGCTCACTTTCCCGTTAACCAGAATGGTGTCAAACCCTTCAGCCAGCTGAAATGGGTTTTCATAGGTAGCGGTAGCCTTTACTTTCTCTGGGGCAAAAACCAGTATATCAGCCTTCTTACCAATGGCAATCTCGCCCCTGTCTGTAAGGCCCATGGTTTGTGCAGGCAGGGAGGTCATTTTACGGATAGCCTGCGGCAGGGTGAGCAGTTTCTGCTTGACCACGTATTCTTCAATGATGAGCGGGAAGGAGCCGTAGCCGCGCGGGTGGCGCATGTCTGGGCCACCATCTGAGCAGATCATGGTGCTGGGGTCTGTGATAAACCGGGCCTGCAACTCCTGATCCATCACAAAATACGCCGCTGAGGCCCCGCCGGGTTTGATGTCCTCTATGAGCACGTCTTCAAACGGCTTCTGCTTTTCCTGCGCCAGTTGGGCCAACGTCTTGCCCGCAAACGGCCCAGAACCTAGCAGCGTCGCCTCGGGGCCGTTCCTCTTTAAGACGCGGTTACGCAGATAGGTGGCCAATTCTTTCCGCCGTGCGGCGACCACCTGCCCGAAATCATGCGGCGGCAAGGCCCACTCCGGGAAGAGAATGCTGATGCCCGTAAACGAGGCCGTGTACGGGTACACATCTGCGGTGACGCGTATGCCCTGCTGCCGCGCCCGTTCCAGCTGCTGCAAAATTTGCTCGGCGCGTTCCTTGCCTTGGCCATACACCACTTTTATGTGCGACACGTGCACCGGGCAATGCTGGCCTTGCATGAGCAGTTCCTCCAAAGAAGCCTCTACGGCGTTGTCATCTTCATTGCGCACGTGGCTGGTAATGAACTTGCCCTTCTCCCCTACCACTTTGGCCAGATACTCCATCTCATAAGCGGGCGCGTACAAACCGGGCAGGTATTCTAATCCGGTGGAAAGGCCAATGGCACCCAAATCCAGTTGCTCCCGCAACAGCTGTCCCATTTTCTCCAACTGCGCCTGGGTGGGCAGGGAGTCATATTTAATGCCCGAAGCCATTCTGATGCTGCCATGCCCTACAAACGTGGCCATGTTCACTTCTGACCCAGTGGCACCTACCCGTTGCAGCCAACTTTCCAGATCTTGGCTGGGGCTGTCGCCGTCGTTGCCCAGGGTAATGGTAGTGGCACCCATGGCCAGGAAGTTCATGAAGCCTCTTTTGCCGGTGGGGTTGCCGTGGGCGTGGGTATCAATGAACCCGGGCGTGACTACTTTGCCTTTGGCGTCAATGGTTTTGGCAACCTGCACCAGGTTTTCGTCTACTTCACCAATAAAAGCAATGGAATCACCGCGCACCAGAATATCAGCGGTGTACCCTGCTTTGCCGGTTCCGTCCACCACCTGGCCGTTATCAATGAGAACGTCAAAACTTTTGCTGGAATTTGCCTGAAGAAACTTCTGAAATGGACTAACCTTGGGCGTGCAGCCTGCCAGCACCAACAGGCACAGAAAAGAGAAGAGGGAATTGCGAATCATAGCTGCAGTCATGGTCTGAAGCCGTAAATTACGCATTGGCTCTCATTTACCAAACCGCCTCCTGGCTGCTCCGGTCTTTGTGTTTTTATCTTATTCCTGAAAAAGCAGATATGAAACAGAAAGAAAAAGGATGGGTTGATTAATTAAAAAGAG
Organism: Rufibacter ruber; assembly: GCF_014138425.1. Classification (NCBI taxonomy): domain Bacteria; kingdom Pseudomonadati; phylum Bacteroidota; class Cytophagia; order Cytophagales; family Hymenobacteraceae; genus Rufibacter; species Rufibacter ruber. The sequence goes on along the minus strand of NZ_JACJIQ010000009.1, from coordinate 177,953 downwards.
AGCCTGTTTAGCATTTCCAAAACTGAGCTTTAGATAGCTTCTGTACTGGCGACAGCACCCGCTTGTGTCGCTGTTTTGGCTCTTCTTTTGCGAAAACAGGCCAGAAACAGAAGCAAACAACTTCAAAAGACTACCAAAAAGCAGAAACTTACGCCTATGATCAGAAAACACTAAACAGGCTCATAAAATAGATTTAACACCTGGTTCTTTAAGATGAAAGATTAGGTGAAAGTTACTATCATTAGGTAAGACCTTAATTTATTTATCAAACACAAGCAAAAGATATTCAGAACGTACGGAATGATTTTATTTATAAATCTTTACTTAGCATAACCATTTTGGGCTGACTTTTAACATTACGCTATGCGGCTTATCTACTTGATGCTTTTTATGGCCTGGCTTTTTTCCATGACACCAGGAATTGCCCAAAATGTTCCAAGGCAATATGTAAATGATATGGCAAAGGTGCATGCCACGCACTCCTCCCGGCAGTTTCATATGAATACTACTGTTGGTGTTGGAATTAATCTTCCGGCTATCCTGCAGAAAATGGCCTATAACCCTGAGTCAGCCTACATCATTACTTTTAAAGACAGCACCCAGAAGCAAGTTCTCGCTAAGATAAATTTTGAGGACAAGAAGGTATTTCTAATGCCCGCTGTGTCAAAAGCAAAAAAAGACACATTACAAAAGCCTCTGCGTATTTACCCAAACCAAACATTGTCCATTTTAGCGGTTGATCCCGCTGGTGTTGCCTCTTCAGTAGGTATAGCCAATGATAGTTGATGGCTTTTCACAAACATAAAAGGGAGGATCAATGCTTATTCTTATCTACCTAAACCATTTACAGGCAAAATAGGGGAAGTTTTTTTTCAATTTATACAAAAAGATGGCGGCCCTATCCAACCTTTTTCTCCAGAATTACTAAAAGATATGGTTTCTGACAATGAAAAATCAAAACTAAAATTAAATGTACTGAAATACTATGAGGCAATGGTAGTTTACAATAAGGAAAAAAAGTAATGCCGCGTTTATAGCTAAGGCTCTTATTACATAAGGCACTTACAAGATTTTAAATATACTTAAAAGGCAATTACAACAATGCCATTCCGCCGCGGCGGTCAATTTTGCCGGTAGCCGTCTCAGGCAACCTTGGCAAGTAACCAAACTGCTTGGGAATCTCATATTTGCCCAGCTGTTCACTCAACATGCCTTTCAGGTTCTGCTCCTCCTCATCCGCGAGCGGACTTCCTTCCAACACAGCAATGAGCCGCTCGCCTAAACTTTCATCTGGAAGGGCAGCGGCGAAGCACCGGCGGCTCATGCCGAGTTGGTGCAGCGCATCTTCCAACGCACTTTCCACCTTTTCCAGCTGCACCTTCACCCCGCCGGAGTTGATAGTATTATCGGCGCGGCCGAGCCATTTAAACGAATGCGCATCTATCATCTCCACGCGGTCATTGGTCACCAGCACCTCGCCGCCGGTCACATCAGCCATGATGGTGAGGCAGCCGCGTTCGTCCTGGCCGAGCGTAACTTCCGCCGGGGCGGTGTAGGAGTCTGTTCTCTCAGCGCCATTCAAGCGCCGCACCGCTACGTGCGAAACCGTTTCAGTCATGCCGTAGCTTTGGTACACCGGCACTTCCAGCGCCTGCACCGCCTTTTCCAGCTGCTTTGAAACTGGTGCGCCACCCAGTAAAATTGCTTTCATACGGTTCAGCTGCCCCACTTTCTCCGGCGTCTGTTCCAGAATGGTCTGCAGTTGCAGCGGCACCAGGGCCACAAAGTCAAAGGCTGACGCGGGGTCCACGCGCACCAGCGGGTTCCCCGATGGCTCTACGATGGTCATGTGCAGCTGCCCCACAAACCCGCGCACCAGCATCATCATGCCGGCAATGTATTCAGTGTTCAGGCAAACCAGCACCCGGTCTTCAGGTTGCAAATCAAACAGGCGAAGCGTGCGTTTGGCACTGGCTTCCATGCGGTCACGGCTCAATTCCAGCCACTTGGGCGTGCCCGTGCTCCCCGACGTCTGAATAGCAAACTCCTGCACGCCCTGCAGCCAGTTTTTGCAGAACTCCAGCGTCTTGGCCTCATACCCGTCAATGGGAATGCTCTCCCGGAACGAGTAGTGCTGGATTTCGTCTAAGAAAAACTTCTTCTGGTTGAGCAGCAGGTGGTCTGGCATAGGTGGGTATCAAGTAGTGCGTATCAAGTAGCAAGACAAACGAATAAATTCAATTGTCAAGTGCTATACGCAAAGAAACAGAAACCTGTAAAAGAAAGCGGAGCAGTTTTCAGGTTTTAGCCTAGAACTGCTCCGTTTTCTAATTTCTAAACTTTAGGCACGCATTCCGTCCCCCTTTGAAGGCCCGGGATGACTAAGGCCGCTCTAGACCCTCTAACTTTAATCAAGCGGAATGGAAAATCAATTCTTGGAAATGCGTGGCACTGCACGAGTAAATCTGCACGAGTAATCATCCCCCTACCCCCTTCAAAGGGGGACGGAATGCGTGCCTAATTTTCATGAAAATGACTTCACTGGCTCATTACGCTCTACTCAAACAAAAAGTCTTGCTACGTGATACGTGATACTTGCTCCGCTTAAGGGAACTTAGGATACTTAGAGAAATCCGGTTTGCGCTTCTCCAGGAATGCGTTTTTGCCTTCCTTGGCTTCGTCTGAAAGATAGTATAGCAAGGTAGCATCTCCGGCCAACTGCTGAATACCCGACTGCCCGTCTAGTTCGGCGTTGAAAGAGGCTTTGAGCATGCGCAGGGCCAGCGGGCTTTTCTCCAGAATCTTCTGGCACCATTCTACCGTGGTTTCCTCCAGTTGCTCCAGCGGCACCACTTTGTTCACCAGGCCCATGTCCAGGGCTTCCTGCGCGTTGTATTGGTCGCAGAGGTACCAGATTTCGCGGGCTTTCTTCTGGCCTACAATGCGGGCCAGGTAAGACGCCCCAAAACCACCGTCAAAGGAACCTACTTTGGGTCCTGTCTGTCCGAAGCGGGCGTTCTCCGCGGCAATAGATAAGTCACAGACCACGTGCAGCACGTGCCCGCCACCAATGGCCCAACCGGCCACCATGGCAATCACGGGCTTGGGAATGCGTCTGATTTGCATCTGCAGGTCCAGCACGTTCAGGCGCGGAACGGTGTCTTCGCCCACGTAGCCGCCGTGGCCGCGTACGCTCTGGTCGCCGCCCGAACAGAAGGCTTTCCCGCCCTCGCCAGTCAAAATTATCACCCCGATGTCTGAGTTGTCGCGGCAGATGTTCATGGCGTCAATCATCTCGGCCACGGTGCGCGGCGTGAACGCGTTGTGCACCTGCGGACGGTTGATGCTGATCTTGGCGATGCCGTTGTAGAACTGGAACAGAATCTCCTGATATTCTTTGATGGTGCTCCAAGTGTAGTTGCTTTCCATAACTCGTTTTTTATAAATCAGGCTCCCGCCCGAAATTTAACAGTTGGTTCTTCTGAGGAACGTACGAAACCGAACGGTTTTCCGCCGCCCCGGCGCAAAGGTATTGAACGCATTGGTCATTTCGTAACTTGAAACCAGCAGCTGGGCATTTCTGTTTTCGGCCTCATTTCTGAAAACGAGGCCAAAAACGGGAATCAGGGGAACAGTTCCTTGAAAGTAGTGCACCGTTCGTTCATCCTGCGCTTCAATTCTATTTCTGAACATTCACCACGCCTTCCCTCTTTCTTTTGTCCTCCTGAAAGGAACTGGTGGGCGAACTAGATGTCATTTATTGAACGCTACTACCGTTTGCTGCCAAGATTCTTCCAGAAGGAACAAGGGGAAAAGTCATGCTCCAAAGCGCAATTATCTGCTTTTGTCTCCGCTATTCTGCGCTATTCGGGATTTGCAATCCCGAATTTGATTACCTGCGGATTTGCAATCCGCGGCGCGTGCTGTTCAAAAGTGCCGAGACGGGGATTACAAATCCCCCAGTTATTTGCTTCCGGATTACAAATCCGGAAGAGCGTTTAGCAGAATATGGCGCGGAAGTTACTTCCGTGACTTACGGTTAGGAAGTGACTTCCGCGCCATAGTTGAAAAACCTAGTGAAACGGTTTCTGTTTTTGCCCTCATTTCTGGAAAAGAGGCCGAAAACGGAAATCACCTTTATCCCAGCTTTATTCCCTGTACCGCTTTCCGGTACTCCGCAAAAATCTCGTAGTTCTCCGGGCTGCTGGTTTCTAGCTCTAAGAGTTGCGGCCCCGCCGATGGGTCAAAGAAACCGGTCAAAGCTTCTTGCAGTGAAACCGAGTCTGTCACTTTCAAATAACCCAGCCCCATGTCTTCGGCGGTTTTCTGGGCGGTTTGGCGTTGCTCGGTCTCAAAGAAGGGCCGTAACTCAGGCTGACTTCTGGGTCCTTCAATCATTCTAAAGATGCCGCCGCCGTGGTTGTTGAGCACAACAATGCGCAGGTTCTGCGGAAGGTCATTATGCCAGAGCGCGTTGCGGTCATACAGAAACGCCATGTCTCCCGTCACCAGCGTCACCAGTTTGTCGGTGCTCAACGCCGAGCCAACCGCGGTACTGGTGCTGCCGTCAATGCCGCTGGTGCCGCGGTTGGCAAAGACCTCCACGCCTGGGTTTTCGGCCACGCCGATGAGGTTGGCGTAGCGCACGCTCATGCTGTTGGCCAGGTGCAAAAGACTGTTCTGAGGCAGATTCCGCAACACCTGGTAACACGCGTTGAACTCTGAAAATGGGCTGTTTTCCTGAAAACGCGCCAAAACCGACTTCGCGGTAGCGTTCAGTTCATGCCAGGCTTGGGTAAACGCGGGAGTTACTTGCAACCCTGTTTCCTGCTGCGTCAACTGCTCAAAAAACGTCTGCGGCTGCGTCCGGATAATGCGGGTGAGTTTCTGGAAGGTATCGGCTACCATGCCCGCCGGTTGCACGTGCCAATGGGCCATTCCCTGCTGCTGGCGCAAGAACAGTTTCAGGTTCTTGGAGATAAGTGATTTATGGAACGTAATGAGTAAATCTGGCTTGAGCGCCTCCTCGGTTTGAAGGTGTTTGGCTCCCAGAAACACGTCATGGTAGTTGATGGTTTCGCCATCGGCTTGCTGGTTGCTGATGGTGTCTGCCACAAACACAGCTCCGGTGGCGCGGCAGAAGTTCTGGATGACGGCGTGCAGCGCATCGTCTTTCCTGCCTTGCCCGGCCACCACCAGCACGCGCTTGTATGTTTTCAATTCAGTTGCCAACTGTTGCCAAACCTCGGCCGGCAGGCCGAAAGCAGAAGGCAGTTCCTCTATGATTTTCACATCACTGGAAAACGCGAACACCTCCCCTTCCTCGGGGTAAAAAGGTTCGCGCAGCGGAATATTGAGATGCACGGGACCTTCCGGAAAAGCGGTGGCTTCGTTAAAGGCTTCATTGATTAAACGGTTGGCGTGCCATTGGGAATCTGCGTGCGACGTATCTACCGGGAAATCCAGGCTGCGCTTCACGTGGCCGCCGTAGATGTGGCTCTGCCGGATGGTTTGGCCGTCCAGCTGGTCAATCCACTCGGGCGGTCTATCAGCGGTGAGCACCAACAGCGGAATGTTCTGGTAGAAAGCCTCGGCCACGGCGGGCGCGTAGTTGTAGGCGGCAGTGCCAGAGGTGCAGACCAGCACCACCGGTTTGCCCGTCTGTTGCGCGATGCCCAAGCCAATGAAGGCGGCGCTGCGTTCATCTGGCACGGTGCGCACCCGCAGTTGCGGGTGGCGGGCGAAGGCCAAAGTCAACGGCGCGCACCTGGATCCTGGCGAAAGCACCACGTCCTGCACGCCTTTGCGGGCGCAGATTTCGGCTATGTCAATGACGGCTTGTAGAATCATGATTCAGAGGCTTGGAAAAGGCGCAGCACGGTCTGCATTTTGAGTTCGGTTTCCTGCCATTCTTTGGCGGGGTTGGAGTCGGCGGTCATGCCGGCGCCGGCGTAGGCGGTCACGGTATCCTGGCCCACTTCCGCACAGCGCAGGTTCACAAACAGGTTGGTCTCCTGCCCCAGCTGTACCGGACCCAGAAACCCGCTGTAGTACCGGCGGTCATGCTGCTCCAGTTCGTTTATCATTTTCAAGGCGGCAGCTTTGGGCATTCCGCCCACGGCGGAGGTAGGGTGCAACAACTCCAGCATCTGCGTACCCAGATGCTGGAACCCGACTTCATCCATGGCCGCGCTGTACTCGGTTTTGAGGTGCAGCAGGTTCCCGGCGGCTATGGTTCTGGGCCCCGCCTCCACGTATTCGCGCAGCCGGAGGTGCTTGAAACAGCTGATGATGTAGCGCTGCACCAGCGCCTGCTCCTCAATCTCTTTCTGCCGCCAGATGGCATCGGCGGGCGTGAGGCCGTCGGTAATGGGTTGGGTTCCGGCCAGGGCCACCGTTCTGAAGACGCGGTGGCGGTCTATCTGCACCAAAACCTCGGGCGTAGCGCCCAGCCATGTGCCCACACCCGGAATGGCCACCAGCGAGACGAAAGCCGTGGGGTACAGTTGGGTGAGGTGGTCAAAGGTCTGCAACAGGTCAAACCCCTCAAACAGCGGCAGCGTTTTGGTTCTGGACAGCACCACCTTCTCCAGACAGCCCGCCTGCATGGCACTCACCGCCGTGGCCACCGTCTGCTCAAACGCATCTCGCCTAATGGCGGAAACCGGGCCCGCCGGGTGCTGCGGCCAGTTCTGGAGCGACCGGATTTCCTGTTTTTGGCCTGTTTTCGAGAAAACAGCCCGAAAACGCTCCATTAACTCTTCGGCGTTGACTTCTACTTTTTCATCGGCTTTGCCGCAGTAATAGATATCTGCGGGCAGGAAATTAATAGGAGACGTAGGGGAAACCTGGAACGGGTGGAAAGCAAATCCTTTGGCCGGGCCTTCCAGCGGCGGCAAAGAATGCGTCGTTTCCTTGGCCACCAGTGCCTGTACGTGTGGCGTATTGGGCAGTCGCCAGAGAGCAGTGGGGAGTTCAGTTTGAGCGGCAGCTTTAAACAATGAAAAAGAAATCTCCTGCGGCGAAAGGCCGGCAGTGGATTGGTGGATTGAGGAAGAAATATCGTCGGGCATGGAATGTTAAGGTTGGCTCTGCTGCCCGTTTTGTTGGGCACAGGCGCTTTGAAATTTTTAGTTTCTACGGCATCTATTTACTGATGTACAATAATTTCATCACGGGTCATTTCCACTAAATCATGGTGTTTTAATAATCTCTGCAGCAACGCAAGATTCTTCTCAAATAAAGCCAGCAGTCCTTGGTTCTTTAGGTTCCCTGTTTTCAAAAGGAGTAGCTTTGGTGGCTCTTTCTTAATGATATAGGATTTGAGAAAATCGGTGTCTTTGGTGATGACAATTCGCTCCTGCTCTTTTGCCAAACGGGCAATCAAGCCGTCTTTTGTAGCATTCTTTTCGGGTAAATCCAGCGTATGCACAGAATCAACTCCTTGATTCTTAAAGAACTCAGAAAGGCTTTTAGGCAGCTGAGCATCTACCAAAAACTTCATGAGGCAATGCGGTACACGCCCTTCACCTGCAACACTTTAGCGGCGTACTGCAGACACGCCAGAAAATCTTCACGCTCCAAATCTGGGTAATCTTCCAATAGTTCTTCAATGGTCATGCCTGCGGCCAAGAGTTCCAGCATGTTCTCCACGGGGTAGCGCAATCCCCTGATGGTAGGCTTGCCGTGGCAGATTTCCGGGTCAATGGTAATGCGGTTAATCAGTTCTTCCTGCATGAGCTAGGCTTAATAATGGTGCAACGCATAAATCTATTTCACTCTATCCAAAACGGCCATGGTAATGCGGCTAATACACACCAAATCGCCGGCCTCTGAGGTAATACGTATTTCCCAGACCTGGGTCTTGCGCCCCACATGCACGGCCGTGGCCTTGCCATAGACAAACCCGCTACGCACACTCTTGATGTGGTTGGCGTTGATTTCCAGCCCCACGCAGTACTGCTTCTCCAAATCCAGGAACATGGTGGCAGCTACACTCCCCAGTGTTTCGGCCAGGGCCACTGAGGCGCCGCCGTGCAACAGGCCCATGGGTTGGTGCGTGCGGTGGTCAACGGGCATGCGGCCAATTAAATAATCATCGCCAATTTCAGTGTATTCCATCCCCAAGTGCTCTCCTAACGTATTCTTGTTCCAGGCGTTGAGTTGCTCCAGGGTGACCTCGCGGCGTTTTTTCATGGGTAGTATTGGGAATAATGGCATATCTTGGGCCGCAAATTAGCGTAAAATTGAGCCTCAAAAAAATATACCTCATTCGGCACGGCCAAACCGACCTCAACCTACAAGGGATTGTGCAAGGCAGCGGCGTAGACAGTTCCCTCAATGAAACCGGCCGCTGGCAAGCTGAAAAATTCTTCCAGGCGTACCAGCACGTGAAATTCGATAAAATCTACACCTCGGCGCTGCAGCGCAGCGTACAGAGTGTGCAGCCATTCATTGACTTGGGCATTCCGTTTGAGCAGCACGCCGGTCTGAACGAAATTTGCTGGGGCCACCGGGAGGGCACCAGAATCACCCCTGAGGAGGACGCCTATTACTATGAGATGCTGGAGCGCTGGAACCAGGGCGAAACCCACCTGCCCATTGAGGGCGGCGAAAGCCCGGAACAGGTGGCCGAGCGGCAGAAACCGGTGATGGAATTGATTCTGTCACGGCCCGAGGAACAAACCATTCTCATCTGCATGCACGGCCGTGCCATGCGGGTATTGCTGGCGTGGCTCCTGCACTACCCGCTGCACCAGATGGACCGCTTCACCCACCACAACCTCTGCCTCTATGAGCTGAACCACACCGGCACCATGTTCTGGGTGGAGAAGTTTGACGATGTCTCACATCTGGGCTGAGTTTCAGGAACAACTTTTCCGTTTTCGGCCTGTTTTTCTGAAAATAGCTCAAAAACGACTTTACATTCTCTTACCACCATATTTGTATTAGAGCATTTTTGCCTCTATTTTTGAAGCCTTAAAACTGAGCAAATACTATGGCCGAAATCATTAGAATGCCCAAGATGAGCGACACCATGACCGAAGGGGTCATTGCCTCATGGTTGAAGAAAGTTGGTGATTCTGTGAAATCTGGGGACGTTCTTGCCGAGGTGGAAACCGACAAAGCCACCATGGAACTGGAGTCTTACGAAGACGGAACCTTGTTATACATCGGGCCCAAAGACGGCGAGTCGGTGCCCGTTGACGGCGTGCTGGCCATCATTGGCAAGCAAGGCGAAGATATTTCCGGCCTGTTGGCCGAAGTGAACGGCGGCGGCGCCCCTGCCCCCGCTGCTGAAGCCCCTCAACCAGCCGAGGCCCCTAAAGCCGAAGCTAAGCAGGAAGCCGCCCCTGCCGCCGCACCATCGGCGCCTGCCGCTAAAGTGAACGCTGAACTGGTGAAAATGCCCAAAATGAGCGACACCATGCAGGAAGGTACCATTGTGGCGTGGCACAAGAAAGTGGGCGACAAAGTAAAATCCGGAGACCTGCTGGCCGAGGTGGAAACCGACAAAGCCACCATGGAGCTGGAATCTTATGAAGACGGAACCCTGCTGTACATTGGCGTAGAGGCCGGTGCCTCAGTGGCCGTAGACGGTGTGCTCTGCATCATTGGTGAAGCCGGGGCAGATTACCAGGCCTTATTGAACGGTGGCGGCAAAGCCGAAGACAAAGGAGCCAATGTTCTGTCTGGTTCTATTGAAGAAGTCACCCGCGCCGAAAACCATAAAACCGATGCCCAAACCCAATCTGGTGACGGTGTAAACCAAGCCGCCGGTGGCCAGGTTCCAAGCCAAGGTTCAGGTGCTCCCGCTGGTTCAGAAAACCAAGGCCGTATTTTAGCCTCGCCGCTGGCGAAGAAAGTGGCCCAGGAAAAAGGCATCAGCTTAGCTCAGGTAAAAGGCTCTGGCGAGAACGGCCGTATTGTGCTGCGTGACGTGGAGAACTTCACCCCTGGCGCCGCCGCTCCTAAAGCTGCCCAACCGCAAGCTGCAGCCCCGGCTGCGCAAGCCGCTCCGGCTCAGTCTGGTGAAGCGTTCTCTGAGGTTCCGGTTTCACAGATGCGCAAGGTAATTGCCCGCCGTCTGTCAGAGAGCTTGTTCACCGCGCCGCACTTCTACCTCACCATGGAAATTGACATGGACAAGGCCATGGAAGCGCGCACCGCCATGAACGAGGTGTCTCCGGTGAAAGTATCATTCAACGACATGGTCATCAAAGCCGCCGCCGCTGCCCTGAAAAAACACCCAGCCGTGAACTCTTCGTGGTTAGGCGACAAGATTCGCTACAACAATGTGGTGAACATTGGCGTGGCCGTAGCCGTGGAAGAAGGCCTGTTGGTACCGGTGGTTCGCAACGCTGACCAGAAATCACTTTCTACCATCTCTGCCGAAGTAAAAGAGCTGGGTGGCAAAGCCAAGTCTAAGAAACTCCAGCCAAGCGACTGGGAAGGCAGCACGTTCACCATCTCTAACCTGGGCATGTTCGGCATTGAGGAATTCACTGCCATCATCAACCCGCCAGACGCTTGTATCTTAGCCGTAGGCGGAATCAAGCAGACGCCAGTAGTGAAAAACGGTCAGATCCAGATTGGCAATGTGATGAAGGTAACTTTATCGTGCGACCACCGCGTGGTAGACGGCGCCGTAGGTTCTGCGTTCCTGCAGACCCTGAAAGCGTTCCTGGAGAACCCGGTGACCATGCTGGTGTAATTAGTTGCTAGTTGTTTGTTCTTCGTTGTTAGTCGGACTATAAATCAGCAAGAGCCGAGGGAGAAATCCTTCGGCTCTTGCTGTTTTAGGCCTGTTTTCTGAAAAACAGGCTAAAAACGCAAATAGCGGTGTCCCTTCTCCCGCTGGGAGAAGGGTAGGATGAGGGTGGTTCCAATTGCCAGAAGCAGGATTTTCGGGATTAGGTGAATTTTCAGGATTGGGTTAGAAGTTGGCCCAGACGCTCGCAGGTCCTCCGGACGCTACGAGGTCTTTTTGAAATGGCTGTTGCGCATTGTTGATGGTTAAGAATAAATGCGCTGGCGCGACCTTGCAGCTCGTACCTACCCGTGCTGCGAGTCTCCAGACTCGCCGGGAACCAAGAGTTGGGAATTTGTGATAACAGGAGTCTGGAGACTCCAACCACCCATCGGCACGAGTCTGGAGACTCGCGCCAGATTAGACTGAGCATAGACGCAATCTTTTCTATGGCGCGGAAGTTACTTCCGTGACTTTTCTCTGCTTGGCCTTTACTATTCTAAAAGCAACGGACTTACCCTCCTCCTCCCCTTTCCCTGAAGGGGAAGGAACGCCGCTGTTCCTGTTTTCGGGCTGTTTTCCTAAAAACAAGCCAGAAACAGGAACATGCCTTATACTTTCAGCCTTGGGTCTGGGCTGGCGTACTGGTCAGTGAAGTCTCCGGCCAGGAATTGGTAATGGGCGGCCATGGCAATCATGGCGGCGTTGTCTGTGCAATATTGGAAAGCAGGCAGGTAAACGTTCCAGCCGTACCGTTTAGAGTAGTCTTGCAAGGTGGCCCTTAACCCAGAATTGGCAGAGACACCGCCGGCAATGGCAATTTCTTTTATGCCTTGCTCCTTGGCCGCCAGCACCAGTTTCTTCATCAGTGTCTGGATCAAGGCGCTTTGGATGCTGGCGCAAATGTCGGCCAGGTTATGCTGAACAAACTCTGGGTCAGCGGCAGAATTCTTTTTTACAAAATTCAGGATGGAAGTCTTGATGCCACTGAAGGAGAAGTCATAGCCCTCCATGTTCACAATGGGGAACTGAAAACGGTTTGGGTCTCCAGCCGCCGCTTTTTTGTCTAGCAGCGGGCCGCCCGGGTACGGCAGCCCCAGCAGTTTGGCAGATTTGTCAAAGGCTTCGCCCACGGCGTCATCTGTGGTCTGGCCCAGCACCTGCATGTCCAGATGGCTTCGCACCAGCACAATCTGGGTGTGTCCGCCGCTCACGGTGAGGCAGAGAAACGGGAATGCTGGCCGGGGGGCTTCAATAAAATGCGCCAGGATATGCGCTTTCATGTGGTTCACCTCTATCAAAGGGATCTCCAGACCCAGCGCGAAAGATTTGGCAAACGAGCAACCCACCAAAAGCGCCCCCAGCAAACCCGGGCCGCGGGTAAATGCCACCGCATCTAACTCTGATTTTGCTATATTTGCTTTTTGCAGGGCCTGTGCAACTACGGGAATAATGTTCTGCTGGTGTGCCCTGGAGGCTAACTCTGGCACTACCCCACCGTATTGCTCATGTATTGCCTGCGTGGCCACAATGTTTGACAGCACATGGCCGTTTTGAATGACAGACGCCGAGGTCTCATCACAAGATGATTCTATCGCTAATATTGTAGGGTTCATAATCCGTTGGAGACGCCAAACCAAGAAGAGACGCAAGAAAAAAAGAAAAACTATCCGCAAGTTATAGCAAAAGCTCTGTTAAAAATAATTCTGGGCACGCTAATCTTTGTGATGGTACTGGTGGGCGTGCTCTTCATGGCCCTCCGGATTCCTAGTGTCCAGACCCGGGTGGCCCAAAAAGCCGCTGAAATCATCTCTGAAATCATTGACCACCAGGTGACTATTGGCGGGGTTGACATTAGGTTCTTCAAGAGCGTGGTACTGAACAAGGTACGCGTGCTGGACCGCCAGAAGAAAACCCTTTTCTATGTGGGGGAACTGGAGGCAGACATTGGCCACTTCAACCCTTTCTCCCCAGACAGCCTTTATATTTCCTCGCTCACCCTCACCCAACCAGAGGCCAACCTGATCCAGTACAAAGGTTCTGACTCGCTCAACATGAGCACGTTCATCCGCTCCCTGGGCAAGCTCATAACCACAGACACCGCCCAGGCCAAGAACCCGTTCAAGTTCAAGATTGATGAACTGGTGCTCAAAAACGGTCATTTCACTTACCATGACTACAATGAGCCTTTTTCTGACTATGGAGTGGACTATGACCATCTGGACCTGGAACGGATCAGTGGCAGGTTCTCTGAACTGGATATCAAAGGTGACACTTTGTACGGCCAAATCACCAACCTCACCACCCAGGACAAGCGCTCCGGCACCTTCCTCAAAGAACTGGATACCCGCATGGTTTACGCCCCCACCTTCTGGGAATGGGGCAAACTGAACCTGCGGGTGAACAACAGCCATCTGGCCAACTTTGTACGGTTTGATTACCGGCGCTTCGGTAATTTTGTGCACTTCAATGACAGCATAGAAGTCACCGCCAACTTTGACAGCACCTATGTCACCTCAGATGACATCTCCATGTTTGCCGAAGTGCTCAAAGACTGGGACGAGAAGGTCCTGCTCTCTGGTAATGTAAAAGGCAAAACCAACAGCTTCAGAGCTCAGAACGTTGACATCAGATACGGAAAAAACACCCATATCAAAGGAGATATAAGTGCAGATGGCCTCCCAGATTTCAGGAACACCTTTGCTGACCTGCACCTGGAGGGCAGCACCCTCAATGCCCGTGACCTGAAACGGTATATTCCGCAACCCGCCTATGACATAGCCGCACGGGCGGGCACCATTCAACTGGAGGGAGACTTTACCGGTTTCTACAATGACTTTGTAGCCAACGGGGCATTTAAGACGCCGCTGGGAAATCTGCAGTCTGACATCAACCTGAAGTTTGACAAGCAGAACGCCAACCACTCCTCTTACAGCGGGTATGTAAAGACCGGCGGGTTTGACGTTGGTGGCCTCATTGGGGACAGAAGCATCATTAGACGGGTGGCGCTAGACGGCAGAGTGAAAGGCAGCGGATTCTCCTTTGAAACCGCTCACCTGCAATTGGATGCCACTATCAATGCCATTGACCTCTACAACTACAACTACCGTAACATTGTAGTAGACGCAGACCTGAGCCGGGAGACCTTCAACGGTGATTTGAGCATTAAGGACCCAAACATTGCCCTCACCGCCCATGGCAAGATCAACCTGCAGAACAACAACCAGATTTTTAACCTGAGCGTGCAGTTGAAACGCGCCAACCTGAAAACATTAGGGCTCACTGATCAACAGATCTACCTGGAAACAGACGCAAAGGTAGACTTTACCGGTGTGAAACTGGATGAAATAAGCGGTACCGCCACCTTTGAAAACACGTTCCTGAGCTACCAGGACCAGAAAGTGGCCATTGACTCTCTGGAGGTGGTCTCCCATTTCCATGACGGCATCAGGGAACTGCATGTAGGCTCAGAGCTGCTGGCCTTGCGGGCGGGGGGGGATTTTCAATACAGTACCCTCTTTGCAGACCTCAAGACCCTCTATGAAGAGTACCGGCTGAACTTCAGGAATGACCCGGTGGCCCTGGCCAATTACTACCGCCGCAAACCGGCTACACCGCCCGCGCCGTATGAGGTGGAACTGGATGTGCTTTTCAGGAGGGTGAACCCCTTGCTGCACGCCTTCGCCCCTGAGGTTTCCCTTTCAGACTTCACCCACATGGAAGGCTCCTTCAGAAACGGGCCAACCGCCATCCTCTCCCTGGTGGGCACGGTTGACACGGTGTACTACGGCAAAAACCAGTTCTACAAGAACCGGGTAGATTTCACTTCGTCTAAGCTTTGGAACAGTGCAGATGTATTGGCCAACGCGGTGGTGACATCAGAACGGCAGAGGCTGAAAGGTGCCGGTGACACAGAAAACCTGTACGTAGAAGGGGTGTGGAATGACCGCTTGATCAGTTTCTCCAGCAACATTGCCCAAACCGGCACCACCAACCGCGCCAACATCAGCGGAAATGTGGCGTTTCACCAGGATGATATTCAGATTGTCTTTAACCGCTCCAACATCAATGTGCTGGACCGCGTCTGGACCATCTCCCCCAACAACACCATTGTGTTTGAAGACAGTGACATCAACTTCAACAACATCATCTTCTCAAACGGGCCCCAAAGCATCACCCTCACCGGGGCGGTCTCCAGAAATCCGCAGCAGCTGCTGACCGTTGCTATCCAGGATTTCCAGCTCGAAAACCTGAACCCTTTGCTGCCAGACAAGATCAACGGTCGCCTGAACGGGGAGCTGCTCCTCAGAGACCTCTACCAGAACATCATCATGTCTTCGCGCATGACGGTAGATTCTTTCATGGTTGACAATCTTCTGATAGGAAACGTTACCGGCACCACCGCCTGGGACAATACCCGGGAACTCCTGAATGTAGACGTGGGAATTAGCCGCGACAACCAGAAAGTGCTGTCCCTCACCGGTACCTACAACCCAGACGGGGGGGCGCAGGAACTGGATCTTATGGCGGTCATGGATGACGCCCAGATTAAAATTGTGGAGCCCCTGCTTAAAACCATCATGACAGATATGAGCGGTACCATGGCGGGCAGAGTTAGGATTTCTGGGAAACTCTCCGGGCCAATCCTGAAAGGTTCTGTGATGGTGACAGACGGTTCTTTTGTATTCAACTACCTCAAAACCAAGTACACGTTCTCAGACCGCGTCTACTTCAGTGAGAACGACATCTCCTTCCGGAATGTACGGCTGCGGGACATTTACAACAACACGGCCATTCTGAATGGCGGGGTCTTCCATGACGGCTTCAGCAACATGGTGCTGGATCTGAAAGCCAACTTCACCCGCTTCATGGTACTGAACACCACCCGCGAAGACAACCCCATGTACTTTGGTACCGCCTTTGCCACGGGAGAGGTCACCGTGTTGGGGCCCACTTCAAACATGCGGGTAGACATCAAGGCTAAAAGTGAGAAAGACACCCAAATCTCTATTCCGTTAGACAACGCCACCTCACTGGAGCAGCAGAACTTTATCAGTTTCATCAATACCAACCCGGCCCTCAGAGACACAGCCGCCGCTACCGGGGTTGCTCCAGAGAAGAAAGGCCTTGATCTCTCAGGCATCAGGCTCAACTTTAACCTAGACATTGATGAAAACGCCTACCTGGAACTCATCTTTGATGAAAAAACAGAAGACATCATCCGCGGCCGCGGAAGGGGGAATATCAGGATGGACATTGATACCCGCGGTGAGTTCTCCATGTACGGCACCTATGAGATCATACAGGGCCGGTACAACTTCACCCTGCTGGGGCTGGTGAACAAAGAATTCAACATAAGGCCGGGGGGAACCGTGACCTGGAACGGAGACCCACTGGAAGGTCTGCTCAACATCACGGCCACCTACACCCAGCGGGTGTCGTTAGAACCAATTCTGGCCTTGGGATCTGCCCAAACACAGTCTGGGATTACCCGGGGCCGGTATCCGGTAACGGCGGTCATGGACCTGGACGGCCCCCTCACCACGCCGCAGATCAGGCTGAACCTGGAGTTCAATGACACTCCCAGTCTGCTGGAAGACCAGATCACCAACTACCTGAACACCATCAGGAATGACGAACAGGAACTAAACCGGCAGGTTTTCTCGCTCTTGGCCTTTAAACGCCTGTCGCCGCAGAACGAATTCCAGGTGGCCGTGGGCGATTTGGGCAGCAGCGTGGGGGAACTCTTCTCCAACCAGTTCAGCTACTGGCTTTCCCAGATAGACCCCAACCTGGAGGTTGACATTGGGGTGAGCGGCAGCGGTGACCAGGTGCTGGATGACATTCAATTACGCCTCAGTTATACCTTTTTGGAGGGCCGTTTGCGCATTACCCGTGAAGGCAGCATCAACAACAACCAGGTGGGCAACAGCGGCAGAACCACCGCCATTGGCGACCTCTCTGGTGAGTTCTACCTGAGCAAGAGCGGCCAGCTGCGGTTACGGGTCACCCACCAGACCACCCCGCGGGATTTTGAGGCCAACACCACCGCCACCAGACAAACCATTAGTGTGCTGCACCAGGCCAACTTTGACAACCTGGGGGAACTCTGGCGCAGCATCTTCCCCAAGAAGATCAAGGAACCTGCCCGCCAGATTATTGACGAAGACGAGCGGGTACCAATTATCAACCCAAATTAATTGCATTCCTGTTTTCGGGCTGTTTTTCAGAAAACAGCCCGAAAACAGGAATGCTGGTTTCTAAGAGGAATTGAAGAACTGCGAACAACCATGTTGATCAGTTGAGGCAAGCGCCAGGCGGTGCAGGTAAAAGCAGCTTTGGCGTTCGGGGCGGTCAAGGGAAATGGGCCATGCCAGGTTATATAATAGCCAGGGGAGGCTCGGTAAGGCAGAGTAGCATTGGCCTTCCTGGCAATATGATTTCGGCCCCATCTCCTGTTCCCAGCCTGCTGTAATACCAGTCCTTTTGCTTCGTTTATAAGGAACCGGTATCTACATCTGGCTTTGGCAGAAGGACTTCCCGGTTCTGTTTCTGACCTATTTTTCTGAAAACAGGCTAAAAACGCTCAGGGATCCGGTCTTGTTCTAAATAATTGCTATTTTTGCGAGCATACATCCTATGGCAGCAAAACCGCTAAAACATACCCGTAAGAAGAAGCTGGGCAACTACCCGCACACCATGGTGATTTTCAGCATTACGCTGGCGCTGTTTGTGATTGGTTTGTTTGGGTTACTGCTTATACATGCCGGTAAACTCTCTAATCTGGTAAAGGAGAATATGGAGGTGCAGGTGTACCTTGACCGTGACCTTACCCCCCTGGAAATAGAGAAGCTGAAAAAGACGCTGGCCCGCAAAGAATACATAGCCTACCAGGAGGGCAAAGCGCAGGTAACGTTTTTCTCAAAGGAAGACGGTGCCCGTGAATTCATAGAAGACAGTGGGGAGGATTTTTTGACCTTTCTGGGGGAGAACCCGTTGCGGGATGCCTTCATTTTGCGCATCAACCCTGAATTTGCCACCTCGGCCCAGCTCAAGAAAATAAAGCATGACCTGCAGAACACGGTGGGCGTGTATGAGGTGGAGTACGTAGAAAGTCTGATTGACTCCATTAACCAGAACCTGAGACGCCTGAGCATTGTGCTGCTCTCGTTTGCGGGCATTCTGGTGCTGGTGGTCATCATTCTCATCAACAATACCATCAAACTGGCTTTGTTCTCCCAGCGGTTCCTGATCAGGAGCATGCAGCTGGTGGGGGCCACCTCCTTCTTCATTCAGAGGCCGTTCCTGAACCGTGCGGTTTTTCAGGGAATTATCAGCGGCCTGTTGGCCTCCCTGCTGCTGTTTGCCCTGCTCCAGTATGCGTACCATGAAATAAGTGAGCTGTACGTGCTGCGTGATGAGCGGCAGATGGTGATTTTAATGGCGGCCCTGCTGGTGCTGGGTGGTTTACTGGGCTTTTTCAGCTCTTACCGCTCAGTAAAAAAATACCTGAGAGCTTCTTTAGACGATTTATACTAGGATTAACAACACCCCATGGATACTAAGAACACCAACCTTTTCTCCTTCGGAAAAAGAAATTACCAGATCATGCTGTTAGGTCTGCTGGTGATGGCCATTGGCTTTATCATCATGGCCCTTGATTCTGAACCTTACGGTTACGGTTTCCTGGGCCTTACGCTTGGCCCCCTTGTACTGGTGGTTGGGTTTATCATTCAATTCTTTGCCATTCTGGCCAAACCTAGAAAAGACGCTTAATGAGTATCTGGGAAGCCATTATCCTTGCCATTGTAGAAGGATTGACAGAGTTTTTGCCGGTTTCTTCTACCGGCCACATGGTGATTGCCTCCAGCCTTATGGGGATCAGCGCCTTTGAGTTTACTAAAATGTTTACCGTCACCATTCAGTTTGGGGCTATTCTCTCAGTGGTGGTGCTGTACTGGAAGCGGTTCATCAACTCCTTTGATTTTTACAAGAAGCTGCTGGTAGCGGTGGTTCCGGCCTTGGCCATTGGTTTTGTGCTGAAAGACGTGGTAGACGCCATGCTGGAGCGTGTAGAGGTGGTGGCCATTAGCCTGGTGCTGGGGGGGATCATCCTGATCTTCATTGACCGCTGGTTTAGGGAGAAGACCAACCCTGTAACCACCCCCAGTTATAAAAACGCACTGGTGATAGGCTTTTTTCAGTGCCTGGCCATGATTCCCGGGGTTTCCAGGTCTGCCTCCTCTATCATTGGCGGCATGACGCAGAACATGACCAGAAAAGCGGCCGCCGAGTTTTCGTTCTTTATGGCAGTGCCCACCATGCTGGCCGCAGCCGGTTACAAAGTGGTGACAGACCTCCTGCACCTTGAAATATCTGATCTGCTCACGTTTGACCTCCCCAAAATTGAGGCGGGTTTTAACGCCATTACCCCCCAGGAATGGCAGGCGCTTCTCATAGGCAATGTGGTGGCTTTCATTGTGGCCATGGCCGCCATCAAATTCTTTGTTGGCTTCCTGACGAAATACGGATTTAAACTATTTGGGTACTACCGTATTATAGTGGGTCTGGTGATTTTAATGCTGTTGGCCTTTGGGGTAGACATTCAGGTAGTATAATGCAGGAAGAACGCAATTTTGATTTTGAGGCAGGGGCGGTCCTGTTGATCAACAAACCCCTCACCTGGACGTCTTTTGACGTGGTGAAGAAAACCAAGTTCACCCTGCGCATCAAAAAAATTGGCCACGCCGGCACGTTAGACCCCCTGGCCACCGGTCTCTTGATTCTCTGCACTGGCAAATTCACCAAACGCATTGAGGAGATTCAGGCACAGGAGAAGGAATACACCGGTAAAATGGTGCTGGGCCACACCACCCCTTCCTTTGATCTGGAAACCGAAATCGACTCTACCTCCCCCACAGACCATCTCACAGAGCAGATGATCAGAGAAGCGGCGGCTTCGTTTGAAGGGGAGATTGATCAGGTGCCCCCTATTTACTCGGCGGTAAAAGTAAACGGGCAGCGCGCCTACACCATTGCCCGCAAGGGCGGCGAGGCCGAAATCAAAGCAAAGCGCATCACCATCAAGCAGTTTGCCATCACCTCTGTTGACGGCAACCAGATTGCGTTTAAGGTAGTTTGCTCCAAAGGAACCTACATCAGGAGTTTAGCCCGGGACCTGGGCGGGAAACTAGGGTGCGGCGCTTACTTATCTGAGTTGGTGCGCACCCGTATTGGCGACTACAAATTAGAAGAGGCCATGAGCCTGGAACAAGTACAGGAACTCCGCGATAAACTTTTTGCCCAGCATGATCGTCATCCGGGAGCTTAACCAATTTCCTTTACTTGCGCATGCGGTGGTGACCTCTGGCACCTTTGACGGCGTACACGTGGGCCATCAGAAAATACTGGCCCGGCTTACTGAGAGTGCCCGCCAAAGCACCGGGCAGAGCGTGGTGATAACGTATTGGCCGCATCCGCGCACGGTCCTTAACCCTCATGATGACTCCCTGCGTCTGCTCTCCACCATTGAAGAGCGCATAGAGGCGCTGGAACAGTTTGGGGTAGACTATCTCCTGATACTCCCGTTCACCAGAGATTTTGCACAGCTCACGTCTGAGGAATACATCCAGCAGATACTGATCAACACGCTGCACACCAAAAAATTGGTCATTGGCTATGACCACCGCTTCGGGAAAAACAGGGAAGGCGGGTTTGATTACCTGCAGGCCAACGCCCGCCGGTACGGCTTTGAGGTAGAGGAGATTCCCAGGCAGGATATTGACGAGGTGGGCGTGAGCTCCAGTAAGATCAGAACCGCTTTGGAGAAAGGCGATGTAGAAACCGCCGCCCGCTACCTGGGGCGCCCCTACACCCTCTCAGGACGGGTGGTGGAAGGGAAAAAACTAGGCAGAACCCTGGGCTACCCCACCGCCAACCTGCAACCCCAGGACAAGCTGAAACAGGTCCCGGCCATTGGGATCTACGCCGTCATGGTAAAAACAGCTTCAGGCAGCTTCAAAGGCATGCTCAGCATTGGTACCAACCCTACCGTGAACGGCACTTCCCAGACCATTGAGGTCCATCTCTTTGATTTTGAGGGGGACCTCTACAGCCAGGAAATCACCCTCTCCTTTATTGCCTACATGCGGCCTGAGGAGAAGTATGAGAACCTGGACCTACTGGTCCGGCAGCTGCACCAGGACAAAGCCACCGCCTTACAACTGTTAGGATAATTCAGTCTTTTCCGTAACTTCACCACGGGCTTTCACGATAGAAAGGGGAAGAAGGCAGCCCAGATTAGGTTTGTCAGTTCTAACGTTCCTGTTCTATGTTCAAAAGCATACTCGCTGTGTTAGGCGGGGCAGCCGTAGGTGTCTTCACCATTGGTCTGGTCCAGTACCTTGGGCACCAGTGGTACCCCACCCCCGGCAACCTTTCCCTGGATGACACGCAGGCAGTGGGCTCCTATCTTGCCACTGCCCCAACCGGCGCGCTCCTCCTGGTGCTGCTGGCCTACGCCCTCGGTTCCTGGTTTGGCGGTATGGTGGGCGCCCGATATGCCCCCGCAAAACCGGTGGTACATGCGCTGGCAGTAGGGCTGCTGCTCATGCTTTCAGGAATTGCCAATCTGCTGGTGATTCCGCACCCACTCTGGTTTAGCATTGTTTCTTTGCTGGTGTACCTGCCCATGGCATTTTTTGGGGGCATGATGTCCTCCAGGAGAATTCCATAGGTATTTCTGTTTTCAGGCTGTTTTTCTGAAAACAGGTCTGAAACGCACATTCTGAGAAAACTGGGCCCTAGCTGCCCTTTCAAATAAGATAACTTTCCATCTCTACTTAGAGTCACATGATCAACAAAGTAGTACAAGACGCCGCTGCCGCCTGCCATGACATCCCTTCTGGCGCCACCCTCATGCTGGGGGGGTTTGGGCTCTGCGGAATTCCTGAGAACGCCATCCAAGAGCTCCTTCGGTTGGGGGTGAAAGACCTTACGTGCATCTCCAACAACGCCGGGGTAGATGATTTTGGGATTGGGCTGCTGCTGCAGAAACGGCAGGTTAAGAAAATGATCTCCAGCTACGTGGGTGAAAATGCCGAGTTTGAGCGCCAGCTGCTCTCCGGGGAGCTGGAGGTGGAGCTGATCCCGCAGGGAACGCTGGCCGAGCGCATCAGGGCCGGCGGCGCGGGCATTCCTGCCTTCTTCACTCCCGCCGGCTATGGCACTGAGGTGGGGGAAGGCAAGGAGAGCCGTGAGTTCAACGGCAAAATGTATCTCATGGAAACCTGGCTTAAGGCAGATTTCGCGCTGGTCAAGGCCTGGAAAGGAGACACGGCCGGCAACCTTATTTACAAAGGCACCGCCCGCAATTTTAACCCCATGATGGCCGCCGCCGGCAAAATCACCATTGCCGAAGTAGAGGAACTGGTTCCTGTGGGCGAGCTGGACCCCAACATGATCCATACCCCCGGCATTTACGTGCAGCGCATTTTCCAGGGGAAGGACTATGAGAAGCGCATTGAACAACGTACCATTCGGTCTTAACTAGTACTCATTTTGAACAGTATGCCTTTAGATAAACACGGAATAGCGAAACGCATAGCCCAGGAACTGGAAGACGGGTTTTATGTGAACCTGGGGATTGGAATTCCCACGTTAGTGGCCAATTATATACCCGAGGGAATGAATGTGGTGCTGCAGAGTGAGAATGGCCTGTTGGGCATGGGCCCCTTCCCTACTGACAGTGAGGTAGACCCAGACCTTATCAATGCCGGGAAGCAAACCGTGACCACCTTGCCCGGCTCTGCCCTTTTCAGCTCGGCAGAAAGCTTTGCCATGATCAGGGGCGAACATGTGCAGCTGACCGTGCTGGGCGCCATGGAAGTCTCTGAACGCGGAGACATTGCCAACTGGAAGATCCCGGGCAAAATGGTGAAAGGCATGGGCGGTGCCATGGATCTGGTGGCCTCTGCCAAGAACATCATTGTAGCCATGCAGCATACCTCAAAAGACGGTCAGTCAAAACTACTCAAGACGTGCTCCCTGCCCATCACCGGTTTACAGTGCGTTAAGAAAATAGTCACAGATCTGGCCGTACTGGAGGTGACAGCAGATGGCTTTAAGCTTCTGGAGAGGGCTCCGGGCGTAACGGTAGAACAGATTCAGGCCGCCACTGAAGGCCGTTTGCTGGTAGAAGGGGAGATTCCTGAAATTAAAATTGCCTGAGAGTTGTTACCACTTCGGCGCAAGCCGTACCTCTAATTTTGTGTTTTTGACCTGTTTTTCAGAAAACAGGCCAAAAACAGCGTATAGATACTTGTTCTTAAAACAAAAGTGCCAGCTTACATTTGTGCTTAGAGCATGTTAAAATTGTCTTTTGCGCTTTAAAACGGCACCAGAAGAACCTGGCTTTGCCAGAACCTTTTGCTTCTGTTTTAAAGCCGGTGCAATAACTCTTTAAACAAGCTCTAACTTGCGGCGGAAAGCAGCAACCATCCTGGGAGGGGGCTGGGTATAAAGATTTCCTCCTTTTTCACCTCTTCTGTGTTGGCTATGGCACAGAAAAGAAAAGCAACCAGCAATATGAGTGAGACAACTGAACACAAATTAATACTAAGACAACTTACCCAGGCAGATTATAAAGAGGTAAAGCAGATCATGGAAATGGTCTACACCAACCTGGGCGGCTCCTGGACCCAAAAAGAATTCAACTCCCTGCTCAAACGCTTCCCAGAGGGGCAGCTGTGTATTGAGGATAAAGGACGGGTGGTGGCAGCCGCCTTGAGCTTGATCGTTGATTATTCTGAATACGGCGACAAGCACACCTATGAGCAGATTGTGGGCGGTGGCAAGTTTGACACCCATGACGCAGACGGCGACACCCTGTACGGCGTAGATGTGTTTGTGCACCCAGACTACCGTAACCTGCGCCTGGGACGGCGTTTGTATGACGCCCGTAAGGAGCTCTGCGAAAACCTGAACCTGCGCGGCATCATCCTGGGCGGCCGCATACCCGGCTACAAGGAACATTCTGACAAGATGACGCCGGGCAAGTACATTGAGCAGGTGCGCAACAAGGAGATCTATGACCCTATCTTAACGTTCCAGCTGAGCAACGGCTTTCACGTACGGAAGATTATCAAAGGCTACATGCCCCAGGATAAGGAGTCTAAAGCCTATGCCTCCTTGCTGGAATGGATCAACGTGTACTATGAAGAAAAGGAGACGCTGGTAGGCGGCACCAAGAAAGTGGTACGCATTGGGGTAATCCAGTGGCAGATGCGCCAAATGAACTCCCTGGAGGATTTTGAGCAGCAGATTGAGTTCTTCGTGGACACGGTAAGCTCTTACAAGGCAGACATGGTGCTGTTCCCTGAGTTCTTTAATGCCCCGCTCATGGCACTCACAGATGAGACCACCCCGTCTGCGGCCATCAGAAAGTTAGCCGATTATACAGACGGCATACGGGAGCGCCTCATTCACCTGGCCCTCTCGTACAACATCAACATCATTGCGGGGAGTATGCCGGAGTACATAGACAACAAGCTCCACAATGTAAGCTACCTCTGCCGCCGCGATGGCACCTGGGACAAACAGTACAAGCTGCACGTTACACCAGACGAGGCCCATTACTGGGGAATGCGCGGCGGAAATAAACTGAATGTATTTGACACCGACTTCGGGAAGATAGGGATTCTGATCTGCTATGACGTAGAGTTCCCAGAGCTGGCCCGTATGCTGTCTGACCAGGAGATGAAAATCCTGTTTGTTCCGTACCAGACAGATACCAAGAATGCGTACCTGCGGGTACGGCACTGCGCCCAGGCCCGTGCCATTGAAAACGAATGCTATGTGGCTATCACCGGCAGCGTGGGCAACCTGCCCCGGGTAGAGAACATGGACATCCAATACTCCCAATCAGCGGTATTTTCGCCCTCAGACGTTGCTTTCCCGCATGATGCCATCATTGCAGAGGCCACACCCAACACCGAGATGACCCTGATCGCCGACCTGGACCTGGAGCTTCTGAAGGACCTGAACACCACCGGCAGCGTGCGTAACCTGCGTGACCGCCGGAAGGATCTCTACAACCTGAGCTGGCTGCACCAGAAAGAAGATGATTTAACTGAGATTTAGAGAAAGTAGCTCAGAAACAGGAACGGCTGGCCACGTGGTCAGCCGTTCCTGTTTCTGAGCGGTTCATTGCAAGAGGAGACGTTGGGGAGCTTGTGGAGAGGGGTTTGTATTACAGGTAAAGCTTAAAAACAAAGAACTAGGTGCTGGTGCATTAACTTCAATCTTTGGCCAAGGACTGCGATTGTCTCTAAAGCTTCTGTTTTGGGGCTGTTTTTTTAAAAATAGACCAAAAACGGCACCACCAGCTCAACCTTTCCCACCCAAGACAAACGGAAAAAGTAATACCAGGGAAGTTCTTTAGATTTTAAACCGGCAGACGTTTTAGAAGGTACATCTCCTTTAACGAAAGCTTTTTGACCTGCTTAACAAAAGGCGCTGCTGTTTTCGGGCTATTTTTCTGAAAACAAGCCAGATACAGCGTCGCCTGCCTAGCTCTGCGCCACTAGCTATAAACGTTAAACTGAAACGCCAACCACGGTGCCAGTTTTTTTCCTATATCAAACTTGCCTTGCTTCTTTTATGGTTATCATACCAAAAGGCCAAAAGAAGGCCAATGAGGTAGCCTATGATACCTCCTATAATCAGGTGTTCTTTTAAAACGGGCTTTGTTGGCTTTTGGATAGGAGCGAAACCTACTACTACCTGCACGATCTCCAAGGTTTTTAACCTTGACCGAAGGTATTCCTGCTTTTCAACTAAATTCAAACCTGTCTCATACAAACCTGCCTGATCTACCAAGTCACCCTTCACCAGTTCGTTTACCGGCTGTTTAAGCCTTTTGAGGGAGATGGTTGACTGTTTAGCACTGTCAAGGGACGCAATATCATATTCCAGTTTGGCAAGCACCCGTTCCATGTACTCCCTCTTTGCGCCGGTACTTTTGGTGAAAAAATCATTTTTGTTAAAATAATGCACGAGCCCTTTCTGGAGAGGAACAAAAATTGTCTGGTCATAGACTTCTGCTTCTATGCTGAAAGGTCCGCCATATATCACGGTATCTACCTCTTCTGAGAATTGATCCAGGTTAGAAAATTTGAGGGACTTGATGAAAGAGGCTTTGTCTTTGCTCATGTTAAGGTTGGCCGAAATCTCATCTAAATTCCCATCCATCACTAATTTGTTCATTCTTTCAACTTCACCCTTGAAATAGTCATTTCTTATTTCAGCAGGCGCCAAGGTCATGGTACTAATAAAATATTTCCGCTTTACCTGAAAAACCAGCTGCCCCGCCCCTATCCCAAGAAGGAGTGTAAGAACAAGCAGGAAAAAATAGTTAAAGTTGATAATGGCAGTACGTTTCAAGCCAGATAAAAGCCTGTGGTAAAGCTGGTTGAGCTTTATCAAAACCAACCTGAGATCTATTTCATCTGAATAAACGGAAGCGGGCTTAGACGGCTCCCTAGTACTGTTGTCCATAAAATGCTGAAGAAAACTAATGTAAAGATGAGGATTTTAAGAAAATGAACAAAAGTAAATGAACTTGGGCCCATCTTTGGTTAGTGACAGGTACTGGTATTGCGCAGATTGACATTTGTGCTGCAAATCAATCTAGCGCCCACCTGCCTCTCTCCAATTTGCCAGCCAAAGCGCACCTAGGCTGCGCAAAAAGAGCTTAACCTAGACCTGACGCTGCTCTTTTTCGCCTGCAAAACCAAAAGCTGATCCTGCTTTAGCTAAATAGAAAAGTGGTTCTACCCCAGCTGACCAGGTATAACAGAGAAATTTGACCATAGTCCCTGATACACTTTCACCGGTACTTGGCTTTTGACCTCCTGAACAGCCGGCTACAGCAGATTGCTCCCCCCTGGCCCGCTCTCCCTGGGTGTACCCTTCCTGCTAAAGTTGCTCTGGCCCTTTGACGTTGCCTATTTGTTTGGTTACTTTGTTACAGTAGAACCAACCTCTCTTTTTTATCATTAAGACCAATAGGCCTAGGTGCGGCTTTGATCTTGTGTCCCGTTTTCTCTAATGTTTTTAAAAGGAATTTACTGGGATTTTTTAGAAAAGGTCCTTAACCAGGGAATTGGTTTGATTGTTTCAATTATCCTGGCCCGCCTCCTGTCACCTGAAGACTTCGGTTTCCTGAGCATGGTCATGGTGATTGTAACCTTTGCAAATGCGTTTATGGACATGGGCTTTAGTACCGCTCTTGTGCAAAAGCAGGAAATCACGGAGGAACAGTATTCCACAGTCTTCTACTTAAACCTAATGGTTGGCTTGCTGCTGTCTGTATTGATATTTGCAAGTTCAGGAATGGTTTCAGATTTCTATGGAGAGCCTTCCTTGGCTCCCTTGATTCAAGGAATCTCCCCGGTTTTTCTACTCAATGCCTTTGCGTTAATACAGACCTCTAAACTCTTAAAAGCCATTGATTTAAAACCCCTGGCCATTTACAGGGGCATAGCAGTGGCTGTATCTGGGGCAATAGGCATTGCCATGGCTTACCTGGGGTATGGAGTATGGAGCCTGGTGGCACAAAGCCTGCTCAATACAATAATTTTCACGCTGCTTCTATGGCTTTTCTCCCCCTGGCAGCCAACATGGACTTTCAACCTTTCTTCTGTGCGGGAGTTATGGGCTTTCGGTTCAAAAATCTTTCTGCCCACGGTGCTTGAGAATATCTTTAGCCGTTTAGATGTCTTTATCATTGGAAAGATTTTTAATGCTTCGTCACTGGGGTATTATACACGGGCCCAATCCCTGAATAGCCTGGTGGTGCATTACAGTTCTGGGAGCATTACAAAAGTATTTTTCTCTGTAATTAGCAGGCATCAGCATGATATAGGGAAAGTGGTCTCCGTTTATAAGAAATCCCTAGTAACGGTTTCCTTTTTAGCGTTTATCCTGTTAAGCATTTTATATGTTTCTGCAGACCATATCATTCTTCTCCTGTTCACCTCAAAATGGAGTCAGTCTATTGTCTATTTCAGAATTATGCTGTTAGGGGGGTTTGCTTACCCGTTAAGCTCTATCATGGTGAACCTTATCAGTGGCCGGGGAAATTCGTCAGCCTTTCTTAAACTAGACATGATAAAAAAATCAATTCTGCTTCTGGTTTTTATTATCGGGTTCCAGATGGGTATTACAGCTTATCTGTACGGGATGGTCATCTTTTACTTTATTTCGGTTTTAGTGAATATGTTGTTTGTGAGCAGAGATATCAGTCTGTCTATGGGCACACAGGCCAGAATGATTGTTCCTTATTTCCTGCTGGCGTTTATCTCTGGTTTTGCGGCAATGCAGATTAAAACGTACCTTTTGCTACCCAGAATCTTAATGTTGGGGCTGGAGGCGTCTACCATCCTTTTTCTTTATATAGGGCTTAATTTGATTTTTAGAACGGAAGCGTCACTACTTATCAAAGAAAAATTTTCAAATATTCTGAGCCAGAAAGGCAAGTAACCCTAAACTAATTTACCTTTACATTCAATATCCTTCACCATTTGCTTCTTGTTCAAGCATTTTTGAAGTTCATTAAAAGAACCCTCTCCTAACACTGACTCTCCCCGCTAAGATGCTACAAAAGATAAAAAGCCTTGCTTATAGGGTTATAACAGGTGTTTTACCAGCCAGAAGACAATGTATTGTTTGCAACAGTAAAATATTTTCATTTAAGGCTTTATCACCTCATTACGCCCAAAAGCTGAAGGAGTATGGGTGGCCTTATTCTTTTGATGATTTTGAAACTCTCAATGTGCAGGAGTACCAATGCCCCCGGTGTGGTTGCTCAGACAGGGACAGGCTGTATGCGCTCTATATGAAGAAGGTAATTGACCCTCTGGTGCCATACAGACTGCTGGATATTGCCCCCGCCCCGGCCTTAAGAAGCTTTATCAAATCCTTCCCTAACATCACGTATAGGTCGGCTGATCTTTATATGCATGACGTAGATGATCAGGTAGATCTTACTGATATGCATTTGTATGAAGACAGTAGCTTCCATGCGTTCATTTGCTCCCATGTTATAGAACATGTGCCAGATGATCAAAAAGCAATGAAGGAACTATACCGGGTCCTGAAACCTGCGGGTTGGGGAATTGCCATGGTGCCTGTTCTCTTATCTATTGAACAAATTGATGAAGAACCCACCCTTGAGTCTATACCTGAGAGGTGGCGACGCTTTGGACAGGATGACCATATTCGCCAGTTTTCTAAGAGTGGTTTCGTGGGCAGACTTAAAGGAGCTGGCTTCAAGGTTAGAGAATGGACGGTGAAGGATTTCACCCCAGAGGAGTTTATAAAAAATGGCATCAGCCCACGTTCTGTTCTGTACATAGTTTCCAAAGAAAATGATTAATGTAACTAAACCGTTTCTGCCCCCTAAGGAAGAATATGACACCTATTTACAGGGCATCTGGAAAAGGGAATGGTTAACGAACAATGGTCCGCTGGTCAATGAGTTGGAGCTAAGGCTAAAGGAATATTTTGAGGTACCTCATCTGTTCTATGTAAGCAACGGCACCATAGCCTTACAGATAGCAATCAAAGCACTAGGGCTGACCGGGGAAGTCATCACCACCCCGTTCTCCTATGTTGCCACTACCAGTAGCATTGTTTGGGAAGGCTGCACCCCTGTCTTTGTTGACATTCACCCAGGCACGCTCAACATTAACCCTGCGCTTATAGAGGAGGCCATCACCCCCCGTACCACTGCCATTCTAGCCACGCATGTGTACGGGAACCCGTGTGATGCAGAAGCTATTGAAGCGGTGGCCGCAAAACACAACCTGCGCGTCATTTATGATGGGGCCCATGCTTTCGGTTCAAAAATAGGCACGGGTTCCGTCTTCCACTTTGGTGATGTTTCAACGCTGAGTTTCCATGCCACTAAATTATTCCATACCATTGAAGGGGGCGCCATTGTCACCAAAGACCCTGAAACCGCAAAAAAAATAGCCTTCATGAGAAACTTTGGCCACAATGGGCCAGAAAAATTCTCCGGTATAGGCATCAACGGCAAGAACAGTGAGTTTCATGCCGCCATGGGGCTCTGTAATTTAAAATATGTTGATGAAATTCTTCAAAAAAGGAAAGAGCTGTCAGAGCGGTATGACCACATGCTTCGTAGGCTAAAGGTGCAACGCCCTTCTGTTCTTTCTAACCATACCGCAAACCATGCTTACTACCCTGTCATTTTTGAAGACGAACCAGCTTTGCTAAAGGCTATTGAGGCGTTACATGGTGTCTATGTCTACCCTAGAAGATACTTCTACCCTTCTCTGGAGACACTGGAGTACATCACTACAGCTTATCCGGTGCAGACATCTGGCGATATCTCTAAACGGGTCCTTTGCCTGCCTTTGTACCATGAGCTTTCTGTTGAGGAAGTAGACATGATTTCAAGGGCCTTGTTAAGAGCCCAAAACTATTAGCCCATGATCATTATTGGAGCCAACGGCCATGCAAAAGATCTGCTGCAGGTTCTAACAGCCAATGGCGAAACTTCTGGCTTGTCTTTTTTTGATGATGTGACCAGAGACCTTCCCCCGCAGCTTTACGGACGCTTCCCTATCCTCAGGTCTATAGACGAAGTAGGCCAGATTTTCAGGAATGACAATCGTTTTGCGCTGGGGGTGGGCCAACCTAAGATTCGGTTCTCCTTAGGTCAAAAATTCACAGAGTTAGGCGGTTCTTTGGTTTCTGTTATTGACCATAAGGCAGACATTGGCCAGTATGGGGTTTCCCTTGGCACGGGATTGAATGTTATGTCAAAGGTTCTAGTCTCTAATAGTGTGCAGATTGGGGAGGGCTCCTTACTGAATGCTGGCGTGCAAGTGCACCATGATGTGGTGGTAGGGAAGTACACAGAACTGTCACCCGGTACTATAGTAAATGGCGGGGCAACCATAGGTGATTTCTCTTTTCTAGGGGCGGCTTCTACGGTGCTGCCCAAGGTGAAGATTGGTATAAATGTAGTAATAGGGGCTGGGGCGGTAGTTACCCAGGACATACCTGACCATTCGGTAGCGGTGGGGGTACCAGCCCGGGTAATTAAAACGAATACTAGCGAATGGCTCCTAAGGTAAGCGTCTGCATGATTGCCTACAACCATGCAGACTTTATAGTACAGGCAATTGAAGGGGTGCTCATGCAAAAAACAGATTTTCCGTTTGAGTTAATCATTGGGGAAGACTGCTCTACAGACGCGACCCGTTCCATTATCAAAAAATATGGAGAAACTTTCCCGGAAAAAATAAGGCTTCTGCTTCCTGATACCAATGTAGGAATGATGAAAAATTTCCTCCAAACCCTTGATGCCTGCAAAGGAGAGTTCATTGCCTTATGCGAAGGTGACGATTACTGGACGGACGAGCTAAAACTACAGAAGCAAGTAGACTTTTTAGATCAAAACCCTGATTTTTCTATCTCCTTCCACAGGGCAAGAATTGTTATGGAGCCCAGTGGCAACGAAGAGACCTCTAATTTAGACCAACCTCCTGTTTCTACCATAAAAGACCTCTTTAGAGAAAACTTCATTTTCACAGCCACCTGCCTTTTCAGAAATCATCTGGTTGCGCCCTACCCAGCTTTTCTTTTAAAAGCTGCCATTGGTGACTGGCCGCTCCATATTTTAAACGCTCATAAAGGTAAAATAGGCTTTTTGCCAGAGGTAATGGCGACGTATAGAGTGCATTCAGGGGGAGCCATCTCCACCGCTTATGCTTCTACCGCCAAGGTAAAAACCATGTTGACTAAGAATGTTGCCACCTTTCAGGCTCTGGATGCCTTCCTGAACTACAGTTACCATAAAAACATACAGCAGACAATATCAGGGTTTTATCTCCACTTAGTGAAGATCAACTTACAGGAGAAGAATAAAAAGGAAGCTGTCCAGAACAGTTACAAGGCCCTGCAAGCAAACTCCAGCATAAAAAGATGGGCGGTATGGCTGTTTTTGACACTTGTGCCTGGTTCACGTGTACCCCAAAAGTTCTTGAAAATTTAAACAGTTGGGGAAAGATGAAAGTAAGTGAGCGAGCTGTTTAGAATTTTGAAACTGAAGGAAAAGGCGGCTATGTAAGTTATTCAACCTTCGTTGGTTTCTGTTTTCGGGCTGTTTTCTGAAAAACAGCCCGAAAACAGAAATCAGCATCTTTGCGAATGGACTCTCTTTCATAGTTCCAAGCCATTATGAGGTATTGCTCCCGATCATAGAAGCTTCGTTGAATTTTCTGTTTTCTGGATTTAAAGTGTCTTGGCTGGCGCAAGCGGTGTTGGTGTCTACGTTTTAGGTCTAGTTTCACAAAAACAGCCCTAGAACAGAAGCTTCCTTTTTCTAAAAAAACTAGCAGACGCTTGCGCCAGGGAAAGAAAGAAAAATTCTGAACAGCTTCCTTTCCAAAAGGTATGGGAAGCAAAAATCTTTCTGGTATGCTTTTATTATTCTACACAGGAAGGCCCCGCTTCTGTTTTTGGCCTGTTTTTGTAAAACTAGGCCAAAAACAGAAATAGTTTTTCTGAGGCCCCATTTAGGAGAGTGTCACTCGCTACCAGGTTGGAGGCTTTCAGTTTTATAAAACTTGCTAACCGTGTAAGATTCTACTTTTCCAATCTCAACCTCTCTTTTTATTAACGTATTTTTGCTCTCATTCCTTTTCTTTCATCAGAGCTTCTATTTTTGGGGCTTACATCAAGAATAGAAGTATCTTCTAAATCTAAGATTGCTTTAAGAGCATGTTTAAATTTGTCTTTTGCGCTGCAAACGGGTATCAAAAGAACCTGACTTTGCCTTTTTCTGGCACCATAGCGGGGCGTATGCTGCTCAAAAAACGCTATAGAAGAACCTCCGCTCCCCTTTTTCGCTTGCAAAATCAAAATTTAAACAAGCGCTAAAAGTAAAAGGAAGGCACAATGATGTGTGGTAATAAAAGACATTCTTGCCTCCAAACATATAAGTTAAAAAAAGAACTTTACTCTGATTGAGTTAGAATAACTTAAAATTTCTTTCCTCCAGAGAATACTACCATCCAGACCAAAAGCATGACTACCCCTCTCGTTTCCATAGCTATGGCCACCTATAATGGAGAAAAGTTCTTGGAGGAGCAGCTTGCTTCTATTTTTAACCAGACGCACCCAAATCTGGAGGTGGTGGTCTGTGATGACATTTCTACAGACAGAACCATAGATATCCTTCAGCAGTACGCACTCACGCACAACTTAAAATATACAGTGAACAGGGAACGGCTGGGGGTGGTACAGAACTTTTCAAATGCAATCAGTATGGCCAGCGGTGACTATGTGGCGCTGGCCGATCAGGATGACGTGTGGCTTCCCACTAAAATTGAAAACTCTCTTCAAAAACTGCTGCTGCTAGAAAAGCAAAGCTCCCCTTTGACACCGGCCCTTGTCTTTACTGATCTGCAGGTGGTAGATGAACAGTTGCAGCCCCTCTACCCCTCTTACTGGGAGTTTATGAAGCTTAATCCTTCTAATTGGTATTTAAATAGAATTTTGGTAGAAAACGTCATGACGGGTTGCACAGCCCTTATGAATAAACCACTGCTTGAAATAGCACTCCCTATCCCTAACCAGGCGCTCATGCATGATACATGGCTTCTTCTAACGGCTGCCAGTTTTGGGAAGGTGTCCTTTTTACAAGAGCGAACAGTGCTGTACAGACAACACCCCCAGAATGTAGTAGGTGCCCGGCAAAGTAGCCTGAAAAATAAATTCCAGAGCGCTTTAAGTAAAATCTCCCGGAACAACTTTTCCCTTTTAGGTGCTGAAATTGAACAAGCAGCGGTTTTTTATAACAGGTACTCTTCAAAACTCAACTACTTCCCTGAGAAAAAAAATGTGCTTAAAGCGTTTATCTCCCTGCAGAAGGTAAACTTCTTCAGGAGAAAATTTCTAATTTTGAAGTTCTCCTTTTTTGGAAGCTCTTTCAAAAAAGCACTTAATGTGCTGGCAAGGGCATAATATTACATTAACAGAGCAAAACTCAGGTATGTCTTTTCTGCCCCAGATTTATACTGTCCTCGTGAATTATAAAGGATGGGAAGACACCATTGAATGTTTGGAGAGCCTGTTAAAGCTAGACTACCCTCACAACAAGATTATGGTAGTTGACAATGCATCTCCTGATAACTCCTTTCAGCATCTTATAAATTGGGCCGATTCTTACTTTAAAAATGAACCCTCTGCCTTTGCAGTGCTTACCCGTAAGCAAGTGCTCGAGGTTGACACTGTTGCTTTGGAAGCAACAACAAAGCTGTTTTTCTACCAATCAGATCAAAATGCAGGATTTGCCGCAGGCAATAATATAGGGATCAGATTTGCCTTACAACAAAACAGCGCTGACTTTCTTTGGTTATTGAATAATGACACGGTTGTAGACAAGAACTGCCTATCTGAGTTGGTGAAAGAAGCGTTATCAGTTGAAAGTAAAAAGAAGAAGGTGGGCATCTGGGGATCAAAAATCCTGTACTACCATGCCCCTGACACCATTCAGGCCTTAGGAGGCAAACTTTCATTGAGAACCTTTACCTCCAGCCATATTGCAGAAGGTCTAAAGGAGGCTGAAATACCAGAACGAATCCAAGCCCCAGATTATATTGTGGGTGCCTCAATGTTTGTAAGCAAGACTTTCATTGAGCAGGTTGGCTTACTGGATGAGAGCTACTTCTTATACTTTGAAGAACTGGATTGGGCTGAGAGGGGAAGGCGCAAAGGCTTTACACTTGGTTTTGCCCGGCAGAGTAAGGTGTTCCATAAAGAAGGACGTTCTATTGGCTCCAGTTCTTCAGGAAAGAAAAAAAGTGAGTTAGCTGACTACCACGGCATCAGAAGCAAAATCATCTTCTTTAAGAAATTTTATCCGGAACGCCGCCTGCAGCTGTTCTCCCTCTTAATGGCCTCTGTTATTTTGAGATTGACCAGGTTTCAGTTCTCAAGGGCAATGACAACGCTACGCCTAATGTTAACAACTAGATAAAGGATGGCCCCCAGCTATAAAATATCTGCTTCCAGTTGGTTGGTAACACTGCTGTTGCTGGTGCTTCTGTTTAGTGGTTTTATCACCAATTTCCTCTCTTTTACAGAGATAAGCTTAAGTACAATTGTATTTGATCTTCTGATTTTCCTTTTACTACTCCATACTGGCTTAACCCTTTATGAGCTGACCCTACAAGCGGGAAAAATGAACATCTCGTATGTTTTCTTTGCAGCATTTTGGTTTTTCCTGTTCGTTCTCACCTTGATTAAAACCATTACATTAGATGTGAACCCGCTTCTGGAAAGGCTTTTTGGAATAAGAAACAACCTCGTATATGCTGCCAGCATACTGTATGTCCCGCTTCTTTTCAGAAAAGAACGACAGATAGGCAGGAGCATCAGACTCTTATATCTGGCAGGCATACTGCTTTGTTTGTTTGCGATTTTCCAGTTTATTTTCTCTTTCAAACTTCCTATGAGCTTACTGGTACTTAGAGGGGAAGTGACCTTTAGTTTTGTAGAATTTTCTATAGTCAGGCCTACCGCTTTATTGGGCAACACCATTATTTTCGCCAGCTTCACCATTATCCTGTTTTGTATTCTACTACCTAAATACCTCTACCAGAAAAGAAAGATAGATCTGTTTTATATAGGAATTACTTTACTGGCCAATGTATTGACCTATACCCGCGCCGCCTTATTTGGAGCCATTTTGTCAGGAGCCATCATCTATGTTCTGTGTTATGGCCGGTTTACCTTGAATTACCTTATCAAGTTGATACTGGGCTTTTCTCTTTTGGTCCTGGCCCTGGTTGGCATTGGCAATTTTTTTAAGGATTCTTTTTTGGTCAGAAGGGTGACGGGGGTGGAAGTAGGCACCATAGGTTCTACAGATGAGCATTTCAGGCAGATTTTTAATTCTATAGATTACCTCAAAGAGCACGTTGTTGCAGGCGCTGGAATAGGTACGCAAGGGCAGAGTGGTGATCCGGAGAAGAAAATTGTCACAGATGGCTACTGGTTTCAGTTGTTTCTGGAGAATGGCCTGCCATTAGGGTCTCTCTATTTTCTCTTTTTCGTGATCAGCGTTGCCTACTCCCTGCTGCTTTTCTTTAGGTATGAAGACCAACGGCTAAAGCAGCTTTGCCTGACTTTTATTGGACTCTCAGCTTACTTCTTTGCTGCCAGCCTACTGAATTCTGCCTTGAGCAGTAGAGTAAACTTCTTTTTGTACTGGTTGCTGTTTAGCTTTCTGTTAGCTCAGCAGATCATTGTTAAAAATAACAAAAATGCCCTCCATCGTAATTGACGCCAGAATGGTAAACTCATCTGGAATTGGCGTTTACATAAAGCAGACCATACCGTACTTACTCCCATTGGCCAAGGTGATAGTTCTTGGCAGGAAAGAGGAATTGCAAAAATTTAGCTGGGCCCCGCAAGTTACTATCATACCTATATCAGCCCCCATCTATTCCATAAAAGAGCAGGTGGAGTTGTGCTGGAAGATCCCAACTTGTGATGTCTTCTGGTCTCCTCACTATACTACCCCACTTCTTCCTATAAGGGCCAAAAGAAGGCTGGTAACTATACATGACACCTACCACCTGGCCTACAGGCAAAACCTAACCCTCAAGCAAAAAATATATGCTACCTTGTTTTTGAATGCCGCGGTAAGGGTGGCAGATCAGGTGGTAACTGTTTCAAATTTCTCTAAAAAAGAGATCACCCACTATACCCATTGTGCCCCTGAAAAAGTTACCGTCATTCACAGTGGGGTAGATAAAAGCATTTTTCATGAAGATTTCAGTGCAACGCAGATAAAAGAACTGCGTAGCCAGCTCCCTGCCCTGCCCAAACAGGACTACCTTTTGTACGTGGGCAATGTAAAGCCCCACAAGAACCTCAAAACGCTTCTGGCAGCCTATGCCCTACTGCCCCTGGCGCTACGTCAAAAATTCCACTTGGTAATTGTAGGTCAGAAACAGGGCTTTCTGACCCCAGACCAGGAGGTGTTTAAACAGCTGGAGAGGCAGCCGGAACTAAAAAACTTTGTTCATTTCACCGGCTTTGTGCCAGATTCTCTTTTGCCGTTACTCTATAAATGCGCATCTTTGTCGGTTTTTCCTTCTATTTATGAAGGGTTTGGGCTGCCGCCACTGGAGTCTATGGCCTGTGGCTGCCCAGTGGTGGCATCTACTTCTGCCAGTATCCCAGAAGTTTGCGGAGACGCCGTGTTATATTTTGACGCGTTGAATGTAGATCAGCTTAGGCAGCAGATGGAGCGGGTGTTGCAGGACCAACCCTTACAGGCTGAGTTAATCCAGAAAGGGCGGGAAAGATGTCTGAAATTCTCCTGGGAAGCATCTTCTTTAAAGCACGTTCAGTTGTTTAAAAAGCTTCTGGAGACGGTTTAGAGGTAAACAGTGGGTTAAGCGGTTCTTGAACGTAATGGGTAAGGACACATTTTAATGGCTAATTTGTGAAAGTTGCGATTGTACATGAATGGTTTGTTGATTTCTCTGGATCAGAAAGAGTCATTGAACAGCTGCTGCAGGTTTTCCCGGAGGCAGACCTGTTCTCAGTGATTGACTTTATGCCTGATGCCTTCAGAAAGCACCTTTTACACAAAAAAGCCACTACAACCTTCATCCAGCATCTCCCCTTCGCCAGAAAACAGTACAGAAACTATTTGCCCCTGATGCCGCTGGCCATTGAGCAGCTAGATGTCTCTGCGTATGATGTTGTGCTCTCCAGCAGCCATGCCGTAGCCAAAGGCGTACTGACCCATGCCAACCAACTGCATATCTGCTACTGCCATTCGCCCGCCCGCTATGCTTGGGACCTGTACCACCAGTACCTGCAGGAGTCTGGGTTGAAAACGGGGATCAAAGGCTTTTTTGCCAAGATAATCCTGCACCGGTTCAGGCTCTGGGACCTGGCCTCCACGCAGCGGGTTGATTATTTCTTAGCCAATTCTAACTATATTGCCCGTAGAATTTCTAAAAACTACGGAAGGCAATCTACTGTCATATATCCCCCGGTAGACGTAGACAGCTTTGCCACCGTGCCCCAGCATGGCGACTTTTATTTTACCGCCTCCCGCATGGTCACCTACAAACGGATTGATCTGATTGTAGAGGCGTTCAGGGACATGCCTGACAAAAAACTGGTGGTGATTGGAGACGGGCCAGATTTTCAGAAAATAAAGAAATTAGCCTCTAAGAACGTCACCCTGCTGGGCTATCAGCCTTTTGAGGTCCTGAAAGATTACCTGCAGCGGGCAAAAGCCTTTATTTTTGCCGCCGAAGAAGATTTTGGCATCACCCCGGTAGAAGCGCAGGCCTGCGGCACCCCTGTCATTGCGTATGGCAAGGGCGGCGCCCTTGAAACGGTCACTCCTGTTTCCGGGCTATTTTTCAGAAATCAGACCAAAACCAGCCTACAGGAAGCCATAGCAACTTTTGAAGATACGCAGTTCCAGTTTGACCCCCATAAAATCAAGGCCTCTGTGCAACGGTTTAACAATAACCGTTTTAAGGAAGAAATACAGCAGTTTGTAACAGAGAAATTTCATGGGTTTCAGCAAAGCCTCTCTCACTAAAATCAGGACCGGGGAAAGCCTTTTTGCTTTCCTGGTGTACTTGTATGCTTTTTGTCTTCCGCTCAGAACCAACCTGAAGTCTATTCTTCTCTTTGTCCTGCTGGGCTTCTTTCTCTGGCACACGGTCAAGACCAGGCCAGCCCTTTCCTCCATCCTACGGGAAAAAACTTTTTTGGCCCTGCTTGCCCTTTTCTGTCTCACGCTCCTGTCTGTGCTGTACAGTTCTAATGTGAAAGCAGCCCTCAACTTTGTGCACCTGCTGGCCACGCTCCCGCTGCTGGCGGTCATGTTTTACCGGAAACTGACCCGGGAGCAGGTGCAAAACGCCTTGTTTGCCTTCA
This sequence comes from Rufibacter ruber, assembly GCF_014138425.1. Lineage (NCBI taxonomy): Bacteria > Pseudomonadati > Bacteroidota > Cytophagia > Cytophagales > Hymenobacteraceae > Rufibacter > Rufibacter ruber. Next base: position 139,189 of record NZ_JACJIQ010000009.1, on the reverse strand, counting down.
GCTTTGGCTGCTTCTTACTCAGCGTATACGCCATTACTATTATCTTCTTAGAGTACTTTGGGAAGTTCCCGGAACATTTGACCAGGGCGGGGCTGATAGACTGGACGTATTTCTCTTACTTTCTACCCCAGCGAATAGACTTTCATGCCCCCTATTACAGTCTGTACATAAGTACCAGCCTTTTAATCCACTGCTATTTCCTCTATCAGAAAAAGAAAAGTGGTGACTTGAAAAGCATGGGGGGCCACCTGCTCTTCTGCTTGTTTTTCTTTGCACTGCTTGCCCTGCTTTCTTCCCGCACGTCTTTAGTGGTGACTATGTTGGTATTAGCGCTGGTAATGGTCTACCGGGCGGCACAAGCAAGAAGGTTTGGGATGCTGGTGGTCATCTTATTGGGCACGTTGGTCACCGGAATCACCCTGGTTCAGAAGGTAACCTACCTCCGCATAAAATTCACAGAGAACGCAGGGGTTGACCAACGCCGGCAGATGTGGCAAGGGGCGTTAGAAGTGATCAAAGAAAACCCATTGTTGGGGGTAGGCGCTGGTGACCGGGAAGAAGCGTTGGTGAAAAGGTATAAAGAAAATGGTTTCACTGAAGGGGTAAATTTCAGGTTTGACGCCCACAACCAATACCTTATGTTTGGGGTGGAAATAGGGGTTATTGGCGTTGCGCTATTTCTCTTATTTCTCCTCTTCACCCTCTGGAAGGCATACAGACAGCAAAACTTCCTGCTGTTTTGCTTTGTCCTGATCTTTGCATTGTGCTGCCTCACAGAGTCCCTGCTGCAACGGCGTGACGGGAGCCTGCTCTTCTCCTTTCTCATCTCCCTCCTGCTGTTTGCCCCCAGAAGAAGCAACCAGCATGCATCTGTTGCCAAACCTTCAGAAGTATAAGCCCCGCTCCTTCTGTTTCCGGGTTGTTTTTGCAAAATCAGGCTGAAAACAGAACCCATTCCCATGCCGTTTTTCAGAGATACTCTTGAAAAAGCCTCAGGTCTGTTTTAGAGCTGTTTTTCTAAAAACAGCTCTAAAACAGAAAGTTTGAGTTGCTCACAAACCACCGTAAGTCTTTCCTGAATTTGCTATCTTCGCGGCATTAGTAACTTCAGTATGAGCAAAGACAAACCTTCTATCCCCAAGGGCACCCGTGATTTTGGGCCGGCCACGGTGGTGAAACGCAATTATATCTTCTCCATCATCAAGCGCACCTTTGAGAAATTTGGGTTTCTGCCGCTGGAGACCCCGGCCATGGAGAACCTCTCAGTGCTTACCGGCAAATACGGGGACGAAGGGGACCAACTCATTTTCAAGATCCTCAACTCCGGTGATTTCCTGAATAAAATCACCCCCCAGGACCTGGAGCAGGGCTACAAGCCGCTCACCCGTAAAATTTCTGAGAAAGCCCTGCGCTATGACCTCACCGTACCCTTTGCCCGGTACGTGGTCATGAACCGCAATGACATCTCCTTCCCCTTCAAGCGTTACCAGATTCAGCCGGTGTGGCGGGCAGACCGTCCGCAAAGAGGCCGGTACCGTGAATTCTACCAGTGTGACGCCGACGTGGTAGGCACTAATTCCCTGCTCTGCGAAGCCGAAATCATCTTAATGATGGATGAGGTGCTGAGCACGTTGGGGCTGGACGATTTTACCATCAAATTCAACCACCGCGGGCTGTTGGCCGGCATTGCCGAAGCCATTGGTGCCTTCGGCCGGGAGGCCGATTTATGCGTGGCCATTGACAAACTGGACAAAGTTGGGCAGGAGGCCGTAAACAACGAGCTCAGGGAGAAAGGCATTTCTGAAGAGGCGGTGACCCAGCTGCAGCCAATCCTGGAACTCTCAGGTGACGTGCAAGATCTGCTGCCCCAGCTAGACGCGCTCCTGCAAACCTCTGAAGAAGGCCAGCGCGGCCTGAGAGACATCAGACAGATGCTGGCGTTTCTGGGCTCCTTTTCGCTAAACAAGGCAAAACTGCAGCTGGATGTCACCCTGGCCCGGGGCCTCTCCTACTACACCGGCTGCATCTTTGAGGTGAAAGTGAACAACGTGCAGATGGGCAGCATCAGCGGCGGCGGGCGCTATGACAACCTCACCGGCATGTTTGGGCTGCCGGGCGTGTCTGGGGTGGGCTTCTCGTTTGGCGTGGACCGCATTTTTGATGTACTGGAGGAGCTCAACCTATTCCCGAAAGACAGCCAGACCATTACGCAGGTGCTGATCTCTAATTTTGATGATGCCGCAATGCGGTATTCACTGCCCGTATTGCAGACATTACGTAAAGCTGGCATAGCCGCTGAGCTTTTCCCAGAGTCTACCAAGCTGAAGAAACAGATGGGCTACGCTGACCAGAAAAACATCCCGTACGTGCTCTTGATTGGTTCAGAGGAAATGGAAAGCGGCCAGTTGAACCTGCGCAACATGCGCACGGGGGAGCAGAAGAGTCTCCCATTGGCAGAGATTGTTTCTGAACTGCAAAACAGCCTACCCGCATAAAATGGCAGAGCAGCACCTCATCTCCCCCGCCCCCTTTACGCTCTCCCAGATGGACCGGGTATTGCGCAGTGGTGCCACCCTGGCCCTTTCTGAAGAGGCAGAACAGTTGATAGGGCGCAGCCACCAGTACCTGCACCAGAAACTGAAAGAAGCCACCAAACCGGTGTACGGCATTAACACCGGCTTCGGCTCACTCTGCAACACCACCATCTCGTCTGAGAACCTGGAGAGGCTGCAACAGAATCTGGTGATGTCGCATGCCTGCGGTACCGGGGCCGAGGTTCCCGCTGAGGTGGTGAAGCTCATGCTGCTGCTCAAAGTACAGTCCCTGGCGTATGGGCACAGTGGCGTGCAGCTATCAACGGTGCAGCGGCTGCTGGCTTTTTACAACCGAGACATTTACCCGGTGGTGTACCAGCAGGGGTCATTAGGCGCCAGCGGCGATCTGGCCCCGTTGGCCCATCTCTGCCTGCCGCTGCTGGGCTTAGGCGAAGTGACGTTTCAGGATTTCAGGTTGAAGGGAAAAGATGTGCTGGACATTTTCAGCTGGGAACCGGTCACGCTTATGGCCAAAGAAGGGCTGGCGCTCCTGAACGGCACCCAGTTCATGACGGCCTACGGGATCATGATCTGCCTCAAAGCCCGCCGCCTCTCCTTTGCCGCAGACGCCATTGCCGCCCTTTCCCTGGAAGCCTTTGAGGGCCTTTCAGACCCGTTCCTGCCGTACATCCATCAGGTGCGGCCCCACCCCGGGCAGCAGCAGTCGGCGGCCAGAATATTGGGGTTGCTGCAGGGCAGCCAAATGCAGCAGAAACCCAGGGCGCAGGTGCAGGACCCGTATTCATTCAGGTGTGTACCGCAGGTGCACGGGGCAAGCCTGGACGCACTGGCCTACGCAGAGCAGGTCTTCACCACAGAAATGAACTCTGTGACAGACAATCCCAATGTCTTCCCGGAGGAAGACCTGATTCTGTCTGGCGGAAATTTTCACGGCCAGCCGTTGGCCCTCGCCCTTGATTTCCTGAGCATCGCCCTGGCCGAGTGGGGCAGCATTTCTGAGCGGCGCTCCTTTCAGCTGGTCTCCGGGCAGCGGGGTCTTCCGCAGTTTCTGATCCAGGAGCCCGGGCTGAATTCCGGGTTTATGATTCCGCAATACACGGCCGCTTCTATCGTTAGTCAGAATAAGCAGCTTTGCACGCCGGCCAGCGTTGATTCCATTGTCTCGTCTAACGGGCAGGAAGACCACGTGAGCATGGGGGCGAATGCGGCCACCAAGGGGTATCAGGTAGTGCAGAACGTGGAGCGCATCCTGGCCATTGAACTGATGACCGCCGTGCAGGCGCTTGAATTCAGAAGGCCGCTCCAAACGTCACCTGCCCTGGAAAAGCTGGTGCAGGCATACCGCTCACAGGTGGCCCCCCTGAACCAGGACCGCGTGTTGCAACCAGACATTGACAAAAGCATCCAGTTTATTCAGCAGTACCCCTTTGCAGATTTGATGGCGTGAGAAAACAGCTCCTCTTTTTGTTCACCTGGTTAGGAATGGCAGCAGCCGTATGGGCTCAGCAGGTGCCTTCTTTTTTAGCCTATAATGAACAGAATCAGGTGGTAGAGACTTTTTGCGTGGGCCAGCGTATCACGTTCAGAGACAATACCGGGGAGACCAACGTCACCGAGTTTTATGATTTTGACGCGAACAACGGGCTTGATTTCTCTGCCAAAGAGACGGCCTTTACCTTTACCACACCGGGTACATACCGGATCACCCAGCTAAAGGGGGTAGGAAACTTTAAGGAACGCACCTTTGTCGTAAAGGCCGCTGAACCTGCCTCTGCCCCTGTTCTCCAGAAACTTACGCTTGAACCTACCGGCCTTAAGCTCCAAATCCAATCAGGTGCCATCAATGACCTGGTGGTGGAGCAGGCAAATTCTTCTGGAGGGGCTTTTACCGCCATCGCCACGCTTAGAGCAGTTGCCGTGGGGCAAAGCGAACATACGGTGCCGCTTGCTTCCCCTTCTGGTTGTGTCAGGGTAAGGGTAACCAACCTGTGCACTGGGAAAGAAACCATTACATCTACTACCGTCTGTACCCAACCCCTGCAGGTTACTGCTGGTGACCGTAGAAATCTTCTCTCCTGGGCTCTAAACGCCAGCATGGGGGCAGTCACCAACTACCAGCTGCTGCGGGGCGGTCAGCCTTACCAGAACCTTTCAGGCACCCAAACCACTTTTACAGATGAGCAGGTAGCCTGCGGCCGAATTTACACATACCAACTGGTGGCCCTCCTTCCTAACGGAAGTCAAAGTGTTTCCCTTCCCGTTCAGGTGACAACACAGGGCACCACCCCGCCCGCACCTCCCCAACTGGTGGTGAGTTTTACCCCCCATAACCGGCTGGTGGCCACCACCGTTGCCCCGGCCCAGGAAACCTTTAAAGAACAAGCGCTTTACAGGAGCCAAGGGGGCGGCGTTTTTAGCTTGATTTCAGAAAAACAGCCCGGAAACGCCCTTGATCCCTCCTTATCCAGCTTCTCGCCCAGGCCCTGCTACCAGACCACTTATACAGATTCCTGCAGCCTTACCTCTGCCCGCAGCAATACCGCCTGCCCTGCCATTTTAACGGCCCGCCTGCAGCCGGAGGGGGGCGTGCAACTGAGCTGGGAACCTTATGAGGGTTTCACCGCCGGAAACGGAAGCCAAACCCTGGAACTGGTGGATGAACAAGGGAGCGTGTACTGGAGCACCCAAGTCACCGGGCGCAGTTACCTGGACTTGCAGCCACCCCAAAAATTTCAACGGCTACACTACCGGCTGCTTTTCCAGTCTCAGGACCAGCGGCAACAGAGTCTTTCTAACACCGTGGCGGTTGACCAGCCCTTCGGCTTCTTCTTCCCTACCGCCTTCAGCCCCAACCATGATGGCTTAAATGATGTGTTCAGAGCTGTGGGGCCAGCGTATGCCTCTAAATTCACCTTACAGGTCCTTAACCGGTGGGGGCAGATTATTTTTGAGTCCACCACCCCCACTCAGGGCTGGGACGGCACCTATGGCGGCAAACCTGCCCCTCCTGGGGGCTATCTCTATAGGCTTGAGGCCATTGATATTAACGGCCAGCGAATTACCAAAAGCGGAACTGTCACGCTGGTCAGGTAGAAACTCCCCCCTCATCATTGAGCTTGTACGGAGAGAGCAGAAGAATTCTCGAAACGCGGAGCAGAAAGTATTCAGATTCATCTTCCCACTCCATTTCCCCAGAAAATCAACTTGTACTTTTCAATTACAGATTACGCTTCCTTCGTTAGATTATCCGTCTGTCGTGCACTATAGAATATGTTAAGTACCCATAAAATTTTTTGGTGGCAGGAGCGTTTACGATTTGCACAAACCTGGTTCTGATGCTATTAGGTTAGGGCATATTTTTGTATTATTACATCTTAGAGGCCTTCTCTGTGTTACTTCCGGGTTTAACTATCCAGAATAGGAAGGAAGCAGCAGAAAATCCAGGATTTCACTAATCACTTTTGCTTACTGAAGTAAAACTTTACTTACCTACCTTGATGCACTCTCTCAAAAGTTACCTGCTGATAACGTTTCTTTATCTGTGCAGCTCCTCTTTGCTTAATGCCCAAGATTGCCCCGCTACCATAACTGCCTCCAACACCCAGCCAGGCTGCCAACCAGGGCCAATTACTTTAACCGCTGCCCCAGGTGGAGCCACCTTTGAATGGTTCAGGGACGGGGTGTCTGTTCAAGGCCCCAGTGCTACGAATACATATACTGCGTTAGTTTCTGGTAGTTATACCGTGACCGTAAGCGGGGCCTGTAACACCAAAACATCTGACCCGGTTATCCTGAACATTAACCCGTTCACCCCTGATTTTAATTTCAATCCCAATACCATTAGGTGCGCCGGCAGCCCCATTGCGTTTTCTATTGTCAGCCCCCAGGCCAGTGAAGAGTATGTATGGGATTTTGGTGACGGCACCACTACAACCGGGGCAAATGTTTCCCACTCTTTCTTTTCAACCGGTGCCAGCACTGCTAGTTTCAATGTGGCGGTATATGCCAGGTCCTCTATTGGCTGCCTCTCCCCTGTAGTCAACAAAACGGTTACCGTCAGCCAAAAGCCAGCCTTTGTGCCGCCCACAGACAGCAGTTCCTTCTCAGTGTGTGTACCAGAAAGTGAACCAGCCATTAAGGTGAAGGCTTCTTTGTTGAATAATACACCCGTGCCCAATGACATTGTTTCTTATGTGGTAGACTTTGGCGATGGCGCCGGGCCAACAACCTTTACCCCCGCCGAGTTCACCGCCACTGTCCCCATCAGAAACAGCATTGCCTATGATACCACCGGGGCCTTCCCTATCACCATCAGGGCCATTGGCGCTAACGGCTGCGACTCTGTATATACCAAGAACTTTGAGGTCAACCGGATACCGTACGCTCACTTTAGCCCTCAGAAAGACAGAATTCTCCCAGGAGCCTGCGTTCCTGTCAAAGTAACCGTTGACACTGACAGCACCCGGGGGGGCAACCTTTCCTATGAGTGGATTGTGCAGAATAACAGAGGGCAAAACGTAGGTTTCAGCGACTTTGAGTACTTAGAAAGCACCACCAACACCTCAGAGAAACCCGTCTTTAGTTTCAAAACCATGGGAAGGTTTACTATCAAAATGATAGCCTCCAACACCTGCGGAAGGGATACGGCCACCTCCAGTGTGCTGATTGCTTACCCAGAGGTGAGGCTGGATGCTGATACCACCCACTGCGGCCCGTTAACCATTTCCTTTAATGGTGATTTAGTTGATTATGATGCCAATCTTGGGACAATTGACCCTACCACTTACCGTTGGATGGTAACGGGCCCTGGTGCTCAACCTATTGATGGTACCAGTTTCACAAGCCGTAACCCTATCATCAGTTTCCCAAATCCTGGTACTTATACGGTAAGTGTAGTTGTCAGTAACGAGTGTGGTCCTTCAGACGCAGTAGAACAACAGATGGCGAAGGCTACCATAACAGTTAACCCTATCCCCAGTAAGCCTACCCTCACCACCACTTCCCCGCTGGTCTGCTTTGGTCAGCAATATACCATACGCCCTTCCGGCCCAGGCACCAAATTCGCCTTTTATGATGTCAAAGCTGGAGGCACAGCGCTTGGCACTGACAGGGAATATAAAACAGACCCATTAAATGGCGACAAAACCTTCTATGTAGCCACTGTTTCTGATAAAGGCTGCGAAAGTGAGAGGGAGAGTTTTACCATTAAAGTTACCCCCAGGATCAACAATAACACTATTTCTCTGGCTGCTAACCAGAAGGATCTTTGCGCGGGCAATGCAGTACCAGGAGCAATAAATGGCCTCTCTGCCACCGGAGGAACAGGAAGTATTTCTTACTACTGGCAAAAAAACACCATTGGTGAAACCGCCGTTTTCTCCACCATCTCTAATTCAGATGTAGAGGACTACCCACCCGGTTCCTTGAATGCCACCACCTGGTTCAGACGCATTGCAAGATCAGGGGCCGCCTGTAACAATGACACAAGTAATGTGGTCATGATTACGGTCTATCCCAACCCCGGTAACAACCAACTTACCCTTAGCAGCCCCGTCCCAGTCTGCAAAGGTTCTGCTGGCCCAACCATCAATGGAGATCCCACGTCTTATACGGTTGTATGGCAAAGCAGCCCTAGCGCATCTGGCACCTATACTACCGCGGTAGGCACTATTGGTACCAATTCATTTACCCCTGCCACCCTCACCCAATCTACCTGGTTTAGAAGAATCATTAGAACGGGCGGTGATTGCGAAAGTGTTTCTTCTCCAGTATTGGTTTCAGTTGTAGAGCCTATTGATGCTAGCTCTAACACGATCTCTACTTCCAGCGGTACAGGCCTCTGCGCTTCCACTGCCAGCACCACGGTTCAATTAAACGGCTCTGAGCCGAAGGCTGGGGGTGTGGTGGTGCCCAATGCCAGTCTCAAATACACGTGGCAGATCAGTACCACCGGCACTAGCTTTTCTAACCTGTCTGGTTCTAACAGCAGAAACTTCACTTATACAGGAGTTTTAAGCAGGACCACCTACTTCAGGAGAATAGTAGAATATACCTCTGGCACATGCCCCAGCCATACCAGCGATTTTATAACCATTGAGGTAACCCCTGCCATTACAGGAAACAGTTCCATCACAACGTCTGCCAGCGTTATCTGCCAAGGCACTGCCATCACCTTATCAGGAAATGCACCGGCCGGTGGAAATGGAACCTTTGATTTCAGGTGGGAAATGAGCACCAACGGGGGCAGCACCTGGAGTTCTACCGGTACTGGTGGAACAACCACCATCACGTCTAAGTCTTACACACCAGCGGCAGCGGGAGATTATCTTTTCAGACGGTTCATCAGATCTGGTTCCTGTGAAAGCGTTTCTGGTTCTGTGGCGGTAAAAGTCAATGCCCCTATCACCAACAATACCATCACGTTGAATAGCCCGCCAACTGTGTGCGCCCCAACCACTGCCCCTGTCAGGTTTACGGGCTCAGAACCTGTTGGAGGTGGGGGGAGTGCCAATTATATATATAAATGGCAGAGAAGTTACTCCGGCTCATTCAATGATATTGTCGAGGTAGGGACGTTAAAGGATTTAGAATTAACCAACTTAGATCAATCGGCATCCTTTAGAAGAGTGGTTGAATCAAAAGATAGGAACTGCGCCCCTAGTACCAGTTCTCCCGCAATACGAGTAACGGTAATACCAGTTGTCACCAACAACACCATTACGCCGCCCACCTCGCCCATCTGTGAGGGAAGCAGCACCACTATTGGCGGTTCAGATCTGGGAATGACCTATGTGTGGGAGATTAGCAGCAACGGTTCGGCTTATGTAATCGCCCCAGGCAATAGCAGCAGTGCCAGCTATACCACCGCAGCCATAACGGCCCCAACGTGGTTCAGAAGAAGAATTGACCGCGGCAACAACTGTTCGCCCTCTTATTCCAATGTGGTCAAGGTAGAGACCCAGGCCGCCCCTGCTGCGCCAACCGTCAAAGCGTTTCAGGTGACCACCTGTGTAAATTCATCTGTAACCCTGGAGGTTACTTCTTCAGCAGCCCAGTTCAGATGGTACAAAACGGCCACTGGGGGTACCCCTGTTGGGTTAGGCAACCCTTTCACCACCGAGTCACTGCCTGCCGCTACCTCTTTCTTTGTGGAGGCGGTGACTAGCGCCGGCTGCGTTAGCCCAACCCGTACCGAGGTAAGAGTAGATGTTACTTCTACCCTGGCCAATGCGGGCGAGGACATCACCATCACTGAAGGCCAGTTTACCACCTTGAAAGGATCTGGGGGAGTGACCTATAAATGGTCTCCCGCTGAGTTCCTGAACAATGCCAATGTGGCCAATCCGGTGCTGACCCCCACCAGGGCCGGACAGTTTACCTATACCCTCCAGGTAACAGACGCCTTTGGCTGTACAGACCTGGATGAGGTGATTGTCACGGTAATTGGAAGGGTGAGAATCTTCAACACTTTCAGCCCGAACAATGACAACCTGAATGATGTCTGGGAAATTGAAAACATCACCAACTTCCCAGAAGCCACGGTAGAGATCTTTAACCGCTGGGGCCAGCAGGTGTTCAAGTCAGACGGCTACGCCACCCCCTGGGACGGGAAACTCAACGGGAAACCCCTGCCCATAGACACCTACTACTACATCATTCGGCTTAACAAAAATGACAACCCGCTGAAAGGCAGCGTCACCATTATCAGATAACCCAGCATGAAAAAGATAGGCGCATTTTTGGTTCTGCTGCTTTTGTCTTCCCCGCTGTGGGCACAGCAGCGGCCGCAGTTTACCCAGTACATGATCAATGGGTACTTACTTAACCCCGCCCTCACCGGCATTGAAGACTATACAGATGTAAAGCTGGGAACCCGCCAGCAGTGGGTGGGGTTGGAGGGCGCGCCCGAAACCTATTACCTCAGCGCCCACACCCCGCTGAACAAAGCGGTGTCCAGCGTCCGGAAAAAAGGGGGAGGAACCCGCACCATTGGGCGTAACCGCTTTGTGCCGGCTTATCCGCACCACGGGGTGGGCATCATGGCCATTGCTGACAAAGCCGGTCCCCTGCGCCGCACCAATGTCAACCTGTCTTACGCGTATCACTTGCCAATCAACAGATTCGTAACAGTGTCTGTGGGCGCTTACGGGGGCATTTTACGGAACAGCTTCAACAGCAATGAAGCCAGTTTTGCCAGCGGCAATGGCACAGACCCGGCGGCATTCAGCAATCACACCAACCGCAATTTTTTGGATATGGGACTGGGCACCTGGATTTACGCCCCCAACTTTTACCTGGGGTTGTCCGGAGCCCAACTTTTGAACACAGAGTTAAGCTCAGAGGAACGCACGGCCATTGAGGGTGTCATTCAAAAACACTTCTTCGCCACGGCAGGATACAAGATCAGGCCTACGCAGGACCTCACCCTGATCCCGTCTGTGCTGGTGAAGTTTGCCTCCCCCAGCCCCACTACGGTAGATGCCAACCTGCGGGCCGTCTATGCTGACCGCCTCTGGCTTGGAGGCACCTACCGTACCAAAGATGCATTTGCCCTCATGGCCGGCGTCAACATCAGCTACCTTATGGAAGTAAGCTACGCCTATGATTACAACACCTCTAATTTGAATGTGGCCAACTCCGGGAGCCATGAAATAGTACTGGGCCTCAAGCTGTTCAACAGCGCCAAGGTGATTTGCCCGCGCTGGATGAATTGATAAGTCTTTCTGTTTTCGGGTAGTTTTCAGAAAAACAGCCCGAAAACAGCTTTTCAACTGCCACCCCCTATCGTCCTGTGAGCCGTCAAAAAATTGGGTATGTGGCCATGGTTGTACGGGAGTATGACGAGGCCCTTACATTTTACACGCAGCAGCTTTCCTTCACTTTGGTAGAAGACACGCCCCTGGGCGATGGGAAAAGGTGGGTTTTGCTTTCGCCGCCCGGCGCAGCTGAAACCTGCCTGCTTCTGGCCAAGGCTTCTTCCCCCGAGCAGCTAAACGCGGTGGGCAACCAAACCGGCGGCAGGGTTTTCCTCTTTTTGCACACAGATGATTTCTGGCGCGATTATCCCCAAATGCAAAACAGGGGGGTGCGTTTCCTGGAGGCGCCCAGACAGGAAGCCTACGGTACCGTGGCTGTGTTTGAAGACCTTTACGGCAACAAATGGGACTTGCTGGAACTCAGGAAAACTGACCGGTAAGTTCAAATCCATAAATAAACTTTACAAACGTTACCCCACCCTCTTTGGCGCGGAAGTTACTTTGGCGCCTTCTAACGCCCCTACTTTCGCCCTCTTAGACGAGGGCGAAGGGAAGAACCCCTGTGGCTAGACGTTTTCTGCTTTATGAACCTTGCTGTCAGGCCATCTGCCATTCCCGAGTTCACGTTGATTTTGGGATCACTTCCAGCCAAGCGGTAGCTGCCCCAGGTTTATTCTTGTAGACGCTATTGGGAGGAACGGCCCCGGCCATAACCAAACTTTAAACCAGGAGCCACGGGGGACATGGATCACCACCAGCCCGCCACCTCCTGAAGGCGCCAGTGCCCGCGGGCGTTTCACTTTCCTGTGCCCGTGGTTCAGGCTACCCTGGGTACAGATAATACAACTTCCCTTCAGAAACAGGGTATCTGTTGCAGGGGTTGCTGCGAGACCTTTCCTACTTCAGTCGCTAGTTGCCCCTGACTTATTTTGCCAGCATAAGAAGCAGAAACTTGAATCCTGTCGCTTGTCTGCCACATATTTTCATAAATTCTTATTTTAAATAAAGGGAAATCGTTTTCCTAATCATAAAAAAAGCTATTTTAGCAACTGATTTTACAATATTAACAATCAACCAGAAAGAGCAGCTGTAAGAGTGGAAGATTATCTACTGAAATTGATCTGCGGAAGGGCTGAATTGGCTCAGGAAAGGCCGTTCAAAGAGGAGGCATGGATAGTTGCCAAGCAGTTTCCAGGCGAACGATTTCCAAAGCCCCTCACAGAGGTTGAACCATGATCCAGGGCATTTTCTGTTTTCGGGCTGTTTTTGAAAAAACAGCCCGAAAACAGAAAAGTATCTCCTTCTAAATTTAGAAACAGGAAGCACAGGAGAAGACCATAAACGCTCCTAAACCAGACATAAGTAAACATGAAGCAGCATTCCTTTCCGTTCTCGTTGGCAAAACCACTGGCACTGCTGGTATGTATTCTCCTTTCCCTTTCGGGCAGTGCCCAGCAGAAAGCCGCCATCACCCGCGTAGATCCAACCTTCTGGTGGGTGGGCATGAAAGACCAGAACCTGCAACTGTTGGTGTACGGTCCCAACGCCGGCACCTTTAGGTATTCCATTGACTACCCGGGCGTGACGCTAGTAAAGACGCATACCGTGGAGAACCCCAACTATGCGTTTCTGGACCTCACCCTCGCGCCCCAGACTAAGGCGGGCACTTTTACCCTCACGGGCCGCAACGGCAACCAGAAACTCACCCGCCAATATGAGCTGAAGGCCCGCACCCATGAACCCAAAGCGCAGGGCGTGAACACCTCAGATTTCATCTACCTGGTCCTGCCCGACCGCTTCGCGAACGCCGACCCCAAGAATGATGCTTTCAAGAACATGGCCGACACCCAGGCCGACCGCAGCAATCCGTTCCTGCGCCACGGCGGCGACCTGAAGGGCATTCAGAACCACCTGGGCTATTTTGAAGAGCTGGGCGCCACGGCACTTTGGCTGAACCCTATCATCGAAAATGACCAACCGCTCACGGAGGAAGGCGGCACCCAGCGCAGCGCCTACCACGGCTACGCCTTCACCGACCATTACCAGGTAGACCGCCGCCTGGGCGGAAATGACGCGTATAAAAAACTTATTCAGGCGGCGCATACCCGCGGCATGAAAGTGGTGCAGGATGCGGTGTACAACCACGTGGGCAGCAACCACTGGTTTATCAAAGACCTGCCGTCTAAAGACTGGCTGAACCAATGGCCCGCCTACACCAACACTTCGCACAAATTTCAGCCCACCATAGACCCGCACGCCGCCCAGGCAGACTATGAAGTCCTCCGCAAGGGCTGGTTTGTGCCGCACATGCCAGATCTGAACCAAAACAACCCCTTCGTGGCCAACTACCTCATTCAGCACGCGTTGTGGACGGTGGAGCATTTCGGGGTGGATGCCTGGCGCATTGATACGTATCTTTACAATGAAGACGAATTCATGAACCGCTGCAACCAGGCGCTGCTCAATGAATATCCTACTATCCATATCTTCGGGGAATCTTGGGTAAACAACGTGTTGGCGCAGGCGCGCTTTGTGCAGAATACCATCAACTTCCCGTTCAAGAGCAACCAGCCCGGCACCTTAGACTTTGTTTTGTTCAATGCCATCAATGACGCGCTCAATCAGAACTTCGGGTGGGACGAGGGCGTGAGCAAAATCCACCAGACCCTGGCGCAGGACGCTGTGTACCAGGATCCCATGAAACTGGTCACCTTCCTGGACAACCATGACATGAACCGCTATTTCTCGGTCATCGGTGAAGACCTGAACAAGTACAAAATGGGCATGACCTGGCTCCTCACGCTGCGCGGAATCCCCTCGCTCTACTACGGCACCGAGATTCTGATGAAGAACTTCAAAGACCCGTCAGACGCCGAGGTGCGCAAAGATTTCCCCGGCGGTTTTGCCGGTGACAAAGAGAACAAATTCACCGCCGCCGGCCGTACCGAGCGCGAGAACGAGGCTTTCAACTTTGTAAAGAAACTGGCCCAGTACCGCAAAAACACCCCCGCCCTGCACAGCGGTAAGCTCACGCAGTTTGTGCCGCAGGAGGGTATCTACGTCTATTTCCGCCATGATGAAAAGAAAACCGTGATGGTGGCCACCAACAGCACAGACAAAGAAGCCGAACTGAAAACCGAGCGTTATAAGGAGCGCCTGCAAGGGTTCAGCAAAGCCAGAAACGTACTCACAGACCAGCACCTGAACACCCTGACCACCATTAAAATACCCGCCAAAACAGCGCTGGTGCTGGAGCTTCAGCCGTAGGCGGCTTCTGAAAATAGAGCAGCCTGGTTTGGCGCCAATTCCGGAAAAAGAGCCGCTAAACGGAAACCCGCACCAGCATGGCCCAGAGAGAATTAGAACGAACGGGTTTAGCGGCTCTTTTTCAGAAAAAAGCCCTAAACCAGAAAAGAAGAAAGCCCTTGAGCGGGCGAAGACATAAAACAAAATACAATGCGTACCATTAAAGCCTGCCTTTTTGATTTAGACGGAGTGCTGGTAGACACGGCGGTTTACCATTTCAAAGCCTGGCGCCGCCTGGCCCAGACCCTGGGGATTGACTTCACCGAACACGACAACGAGCGCCTTAAGGGCGTGAGCCGCGTGCGTTCCCTGGAAATCATTCTGGAGATTGGCGGCCAAACGCTGCCGCAGGAACAGATGCTGGCCCTCTGCGAACAGAAAAACACCGAGTACCTGCTAGATGTGGCCCAAATGACCCCGGAGGAGATTCTGCCCGGCGTGGTGGACTTCCTCAAAGCCCTCAAAGCCGAAGGCATCAAAATCGCCCTAGGCTCCGCCAGTAAAAATGCCCAGCTCATTCTGGAGCGCACCCAGCTTCTGCCCTACTTTGACGCCATCATTGACGGCCGCCACGTGACCAACGGCAAACCAGACCCCGAGGTATTCCTCAAAGGCGCCGAAGCCCTAGGGGTTACCCCCCAGGAATGTGTGGTTTTTGAAGATGCCGTGGCCGGGGTAGAAGCCGCCAAAAACGGCGATATGCTCTGCGTAGGCGTAGGCCAACCCGAAGTACTCACCCAGGCAGATGTGGTGGAAAAGGATCTCACGCAAATGTCGGTGGCGCGCCTGAGAGAATTAGAGCAAAAAGGATAATGCGTTTTTGGCCTGTTTTTCAGAAAACAAGCCAAAAACGGAAAGAGAAACGTTCCGGCAGGTCCGTCCCCCTTTGAAGGGGGTTGGGGGATGACCAAGCCAGACGAAGAACCGAAAGCCTTAGCTAAAACCAAAACCGAATGATTCTCGGGAATGCTACACTCTGCACGAGTAATCATCCCCCTACCCCCTTCAAAGGGGGACGAAAGAGTACCTGAAAAGAAAACCGCGTTTTCGGCCTGTTTTTCCAAAAACAGAAAATATAGAAGTAAAACCATCTTGATACGTGTGTCTTGATACTTGATACCAACCTATGAAACAATACCTGACCGTTGATGAGTGGTCTATCATTGAAGAAGGCTTCCATCCTGACTATAACCAAATCTCTGAGAGCGTTTTCAGCCTGGGCAACGGCCGCATGGGCCAGCGCGCCAACTTTGAGGAGGCTTTCTCCGGCGAAACCCTGCAGGGCAACTACGTGGCGGGCGTATATTACCCAGATAAAACCCGCGTGGGTTGGTGGAAAAACGGGTACCCCGAATACTTCGCCAAGGTCTTGAACGCCGCCAACTGGATTGGCATTGATGTGCAATTAGACGGCGAAACCCTGGACCTGCACCAGTGCGAAGTGACTGATTTCCGGCGGGAGCTGAACATGCGCGAAGGCTGGCTGGAGCGACGCTTCACCGCCACCCTGCCCAGCGGCAAACAGGTGCGCGTGGAAGCCAAAAGGTTCACCAGCATCGTGGACGATGAGGTGGGTGCCATAAGGTACAGCGTGACCCCGCTCAATTTCAGCGGCACGCTCACCCTCACCCCCTACGTGGACGCTGACATCATGAACGCCGACTCCAACTATGACGAGAAGTTCTGGAACGAGGTGTTGCAGGAAGCCCAACCCACCGAAGGCTACGTGATTGCCGAAACCAAGAAAACCTTCTTCCACGTGTGCACGGGTCAGAAGTTTGTGGTCACGCAGAACGGCCAGGAAGTAGCCGTGAACGCCACCCCAACGGAGCGCACCAAATACATCGCCTCCCGCTTTGACGTGGCCGTGCAGCAAGGCGAGGAGACCGTGCTGTACAAGTACGCCGCCAACCTTTCCTCAGAGAATCACTCCAAAGCAGACTTGCTTGCCAATACTAAGAATGTGATTTCGGCGGCGGCCGAAAAAGGGTTTGAGCAGCTCTTGCATGAACAAGCCGCTGCCTGGGCCGCCAAATGGGAAGAAAGCGACATCATGATTGAGGGC
Organism: Rufibacter ruber; assembly: GCF_014138425.1. Lineage (NCBI taxonomy): Bacteria > Pseudomonadati > Bacteroidota > Cytophagia > Cytophagales > Hymenobacteraceae > Rufibacter > Rufibacter ruber. Next base: position 122,507 of record NZ_JACJIQ010000009.1, on the reverse strand, counting down.
GATGCGGCCGCCCAGCAGGGCATTCGGTTCAACATTTTCCAACTGAACCAAACCTACACGGGTGAGGATGAACGCCTGAACATCGGCCCGAAGGGCTTCACCGGCGAGAAATACGGCGGAACCACCTACTGGGACACCGAGGCCTACTGCCTGCCCTTCTACCTGGCCACCGCCGATCCGCAGGTGGCCCGCAATCTGCTCATTTACCGCTATAAACACCTGCCAAAAGCCATTGAAAATGCCGAAAAACTTGGCTTTACTGGCGGCGCGGCCTTGTACCCCATGGTGACCATCAACGGCGAGGAGTGCCATAACGAGTGGGAAATCACGTTTGAGGAAGTCCACCGCAACGGCGCCATCGCGCACGCCATCCATGACTACATCCGGTACACCGGCGATGATTCCTATTTAGCAGAATATGGTATTGAGGTGCTGGTGGGCATCTCGCGTTTCTGGGCGCAGCGCGTGAACTGGTCGGGGGCTAAAAACCAGTACGTGATGCTGGGCGTGACCGGTCCCAACGAGTACGAGAACAACGTCAACAACAACTGGTACACCTCTACCATTGCCACCTGGACGCTGGAATACACGCTCAAAGCCCTCCAGCACGTGCAGGAAACCAATGCCGCCCGCTACGCGGAACTGGTTTCCAAACTGAACCTGAACGAGGAAAAAGAACCCGCGCAGTGGCAGCACGTGATTGACCACATGTACTACCCCGTGGATGAGGAATTGGGCATTTTCCTGCAACAGGACGGGTTTCTGGACAAAGAGCAGACCTTGGTAAAAGACCTGCCTGCATCTGACCGACCGCTGAACCAGAAATGGTCTTGGGACAGAATCCTGCGCTCGGTGTTCATCAAGCAGGCCGATGTGCTGCAAGGCATCTACCTCTTCGAGGACCGCTATGACCTGGAGACCATCCGGCGGAATTATGACTTCTATGAGCCGCGTACGGTGCATGAGTCGTCGCTGTCGCCGTGCGTGCACGCCATTCTGGCCGCCAAGTTAGGCGATGAGGAACGTGCCTATGAGTTCTACCTGCGCACCGCCCGCCTGGACCTGGACGACTACAACAACGACACCGAAGACGGCTGCCACATCACCAGCATGGCCGGCACCTGGGTGAGCGTGGTGCAGGGTTTCGGGGGCATGCGCGTGCGCGATAACCAACTGCATTTCAATCCGTTCATCCCCGCCGGTTGGAGTTCTTATTCCTTTAAGATCAGGTTCAGAGGTCACTTGCTCAACATCAAAGTAACCAAAGACAACGTGCAGATTGAGAACCAATCGGCGCAGCCGCTGACCTTGCAGGTGTTTGACCAGGCCCAGACCATTGACGCCCACAGCAAAGCGGAGATTGCGCACCAGTTGGCGTAAACCACTGCTTTAGGCGGTTAATCCTGGTTTTCCGTTTTTGGCCTGTTTTTCTGAAAACAGGCCAAAAACGGAAGAGGAGAAACAAACTTCATTTTCTTCTATGGCGCGGAAGTTACTTCTGTGACTTTCATATTTGAGTTCATCTTTCGTCACGGAAGTAACTTCCAGGTCATAGTTAGCCATAGTTCTGTTTTTGGGCTACTTTCAAGAAAACAGGCCAAAAACAGTAGTTTAAATCTGGCGCGAGACTATAGTCTCGTGACAAGGGATGATGCGAGTCTCCAGACTCGCCGGGAACCACCAGTTGGAACATAGGAGTCTGGAGACTCTATTCATCCCAAGGCACGAGTCTTTAGACTCGCGCCAGTAGAAAAGGAAATCTGCTACCGATTACAAACAATGACTCAGACCAACCGTTCTTTTCTGTCTTTCCTGCTGCTGGCGGCGCTGGCGGGTGCGTGTAAAACCACGGCACCCAACGTACAGGAAAATAAAACCTCGGCCCCCGTTATGGAAACACCCACCCCGCCCGTTGACCCCAACACTACCCAGGAGGAAGTGCAGGACCACAAGCTGGTCATTTACCAGATCATGACGCGCCTGTTCGGGAACAAGAGGACGCTGAACAAAACCTATGGCACGGTGCAGGAAAACGGCGTGGGCAAGTTCAATGACATCACTGAGGTGGCCCTGCAGGAAATCAAAAAGCTGGGCGCCACGCACGTGTGGTACACCGGGGTGCTGGAACACGCCCTCATGACCGACTATACCAAGCACGGCATTCCGTTGGATGACGCCGACGTGGTGAAAGGACGCGCGGGCTCGCCATACGCCATCAAAGACTACTATGACGTGAACCCAGACCTGGCCGTGAATGTGGATAAGCGCCGACAGGAATTTGAAGCATTAGTAGAACGCACCCACCGTAATGGTCTGAAAGTCATTATTGACTTCGTACCCAACCACGTGGCCAGAAAGTACAGTTCAGACGCTAAACCGGCCGGGGTAGAAGATTTCGGAACGAAGGATGACACCACGGTTCCGTTCAAACCCGGCAACAACTTTTATTACCTACCGGGGCAGCCGTTGCAGGTTCCGGCGGCGTACAACCCCTTGAGCGCGGCTTTCAAAGGTCCGCAGGAAGACAGTAAGTTCCAGGAGAATCCGGCCAAGGCCTCGGGCAACGATGTGTTCAGCGCCAGCCCCAGCGTAGACGATTGGTTTGAGACCGTGAAACTGAACTACGGGGTAGATTACCAGAGCAACCGCAGCAAACACTTCTCGCCTACCCCAGACACCTGGCTCAAAATGCGCGACATTCTGCTCTTCTGGGCAGGCAAAGGCGTGGACGGTTTCCGGTGCGACATGGCCGAAATGGTGCCCGTGGAGTTCTGGGCCTGGGTCATTCCGCAGGTGAAAGCCCTACACCCAGACCTCAAGTTCATCGCGGAGATTTACAACCCGGCAGAGTACCGCAACTACCTTAAAACCGGTGGCTTTGACTACCTCTATGACAAAGTGGGTCTCTATGACGGCGTACGCCGATTGATGGAAAACCGCGGCCAGGGCAACACCGCCGACATCACCAAAGTATGGCGCGAGGAAAGCCGCGGCATCTCTCACCACATGCTGCGCTTTCTGGAGAACCATGACGAGCAGCGCATTGCCTCTGAGCAGTTTGCCGGTACGCCGTGGGCCGCCGTGCCTGCTATGACCGTGAGCGCCACCCTGGGCAGCGGCCCCGTGATGGTGTATTTTGGCCAGGAAGTAGGCGAATCCGGCAAAGGCCACGAAGGTTTTCAGGGCGAAGACGGCCGCACCACTATCTTTGACTATTGGGGCGTTCCCGCGCACCAGGCCTGGATGAACAACGGCAAATTTGACGGCGGCAAACTCACCCAAGACCAACAGCGCCTCCGCGAGTTCTACACCAAATTATTGAACCTAAGCACCAGCCGCGAAGCCATCAGGAAAGGAAAGTTCTATGCGCTTACCGCTGAATCTGGTACGGCACCGGCTGGAGTTTATGCGTATCTTCGGCATACAGAGAAGGAACAGGTGCTGGTGCTGGTCAACTTTAAACGCGAAGCCGCCAACTACGGGTTGTCCTTACCGGCATCGGCGCTGGCCGCCGTGGGCGCCGATGCTAAAGGCTCGTTCATTCTACAGGATTTGCTCTTTGACACGCCGCCGTTGTTCTTACAGCCCAGCGTGAAGACCAGCATCACATTGGCTCCTATGAGCGCGCACGTGTTCCTGTTGCAGAAGAAATAATACAAGAGCAGAATCAAGGAGAAAAGCGTAATTTCACTTACTACCCATTTCCGTTTAGGGGCCGTTTTTCGGAAAAGAGCCCCTAAACGGAAACCAAAATAAAACCTACACCCAAACAAATTGCCCATGGCACAAACAATACAGGCGCAAGCCAAACCACGCCTGAGTTTCTGGCAGATCTGGAACATGAACTTCGGGTTTCTGGGGATTCAGTTCGGGTTTGCGCTGCAGAACGCCAACGTGAGTCGCATTTTTGAAACCCTTGGCGGCACCGAAATCGCGCTTTACTGGCTGGCCGCCCCCGCCACCGGCATGCTGGTGCAACCCATCATTGGGTACTTGTCTGACCGCACCTGGTCACCGACGTTTGGCCGCAGAAAGCCCTATTTCATGATTGGGGCCATCCTCGCCTCCATCTCCCTGCTCATCATGCCCAACTCCTCGGTGCTCTGGATGGCGGTAGGCATGCTCTGGATCATGGATTCTTCCATCAACGTTTCCATGGAGCCTTTCCGGGCGCTGGTAGGTGATCTGTTACCGTCAAGCCAGCGCACGGCGGGCTTCGCGTTCCAGACCTTCTTCATTGGCATAGGCGCGGTGGTGGCCTCGGCCCTGCCCTGGATTCTCAACAACTGGTTTGGCGTGGCCAACACGGCTCCGGCGGGTGAGATTCCGCCTTCGGTGAAGTGGGCGTTCTACTGCGGTGGCTTAGTGTTCTTTTTGGCCGTGCTCTGGACCGTGCTCAAGACGAAGGAATATCCGCCGGAGGACCTAGCTGCGTTTGAAGCCGAGAAAAACCAGACCACGTTCCTGACTGGCGTGAAAGAAACGTTCTTCGGGATTTTCCAGATGCCGAAGACCATGTTACAACTGGCGGCCGTGCAGTTCTTTACCTGGTTTGCGCTCTACGCCATGTGGATCTTCACCACCCCTGCCCTCACCAGCCACGTGTACGGCACCTCAGACACCACCTCCAAACTCTACAACGAGGGCGCCGACTGGGTGGGCATCTGCTTTGCCGTTTACAACGGGGTGTCTGCCATCTTCGCGTTGCTGATCCCCAGAATTGCAAAAGCCACCAGCCGCCGCATGACGCACCTGATCTGCTTGGTGATTGGCGGCTTGGGCCTGATTTCGATTTACTTTATCCAGGACCCTAAGATGCTGCTGGTCTCCATGGTGGGCGTGGGTATTGCCTGGGCCAGTATCTTGTCCATGCCTTACGCTATTCTGGCGGGCTCGCTTCCTGCCAACAAAATGGGCTACTACATGGGCGTGTTCAACTTCTTCATCGTGATTCCGCAGCTCATTGCCGGGGGCGTGCTGGATAGCATCAACAAACACTTCTTCAACGGTGAGTCTATCTATACATTGGTTCTGGCGGGTTGTTCCCTCGTGCTGGCGGGTTTCTTAACGCTGGTGGTTCGGGACGTAGATGAGCAGGAAGCTTAACCTTAGATCATTCTGAAAAAAACAACGCCCGAGGGAGTCCCTCGGGCGTTGCTGTTTAGGAGCCGTTTTTTGAAAAAGAGGCCCTAAACAGAAAGGTACATTTGCACGCATTCTGTCCCCCTTTGAAGGGGGTAGGGGGATGACAAAGGCAGTAGAGGAAACGTGAGATTTCATTAAACGAAATGAAAAGTAGATTCTCGGGAATGCGTAATTCTGCAAAAAGTTAACTCAGCACACGTAATCTTCCCCCTACCCCCTTCAAAGGGGGACGGAATGCGTAAAGAGGTAACATGCTGAAGCGCACATCTGTAACAAAAAGCCCCGCCACATTTTTGTGACGGGGCTTTTTCATACTGAGTTAAATGAAAGCTACAACTTAGGCAAGCCTTTGGTTTTGTCTTTGGTGGCTTCCTCAAAGCTGATGGCGTATCCGCCGCCCGGGGCTACGAACTGAGACAGTTTAGACTTATTGGTCACTACTACCTTCTTAATGGTATAAGCCTGCGGATTGGTTTTATAATGCGCGTCTTTGGCATCTGAGTAGATAGTGGCTACAAAGGTTTTGCCTTTGTCCAGGAAGTCGAATTTGATGTTGGAGGTGCGGGAATTGTCTCCGCCTACGCTGCCCAGGAACCACTGGCCTGTGCCTTTGGCCTTGCGGGCTACAGTCACGTATTCGCCGGGTTCGGCCTCCAGGTACTTGCTGTCGTCCCAGTCAACGGCTACGTCTTTGATGAACTGGAGCGCGTCTGGGAAACGCTCATAGTTCTCGGGCAAATCCGCGGCCATCTGGAGGGGGCTGTACAGGGTCAGGTACAGGGCCAGCTGATTGGCTAGCGTGCTGTTCACGTGCGAGCCGTTGTCGGGGTTCAGCTTGCTCAGGTCCATCTCGAAAATACCAGGCGTATAGTCCATCGGGCCACCAATCAGGCGGGTGAAGGGCAACACCGTCACGTGGTTCGGCTTAGAACCCCCGAAGGACTGGTACTCCGTGCCGCGCGCAGATTCATTCCCGATGAGGTTGGGATACGTGCGGGCGATACCGGTAGGGCGAACGGCTTCGTGGGCATTGACCATGATTTTGTATTCGGCGGCTTTCTCCAGGGCGTACTGGTAGTGGTTCACAATCCACTGGCTGTAGTGGTTCTCGCCGCGCGGCAGAATATCGCCCACGTAGCCACTTTTCACGGCGTCATAGCCGTTGTCTTTCATGAACTGGTAGGCTTTGTCCAGGTGGCGCTCATAGTTGCGCACCGAGCTGGAGGTCTCATGGTGCATGATCATTTTCACGCCTTTGGACTTGGCATAGTCTCTGATCTCCTGCACATTGAAATCTGGGTACGGCGTCACGAAATCAAACACGTAGTCTTTGGAGTTCCCGAACCAGTCTTCCCAGCCCTGGTTCCAGCCCTCAACTAATACTCCGTCAAAACCGTGTTGGGCCGCAAAATCAATGTAGCGCTTCACATTGGCGTTGTTGGCCCCGTGCTTGCCGTGCGGCTTGGCCTTGGTGTAATCTGTGATGCCCAGCTGAATGGTGGGATAATCATTGGTATAGGACCAGGTACTCTTGCCGGTGATCATCTCCCACCAAACGCCCACGTACTTGGTAGGCTTAATCCAGGAGGCGGCGTCTTTGATCTTGTTGGGCTCGTTGAGGTTGTAAGTCATCTTAGAGGCCAGAATCTCGCGGGCGTCATCGCTCACCAGCACGGTGCGCCAGGGCGTGGTGCATGGGGCCTGCATGTAGCCTTTGTCACCCACGGCATCGGGCGTGAGCCAGGACTCAAACACCATGTTCTTGTCGTCCAGGTTTAGGTGCATGACCGGGTAATTGATCAGCGCCGCCTCGTGCAGGTTAATGTACAGGCCATCTTTGGACTTCATCATGAGCGAAGTCTGCACGCCGGTGGGCGAGAAAGGCGTCTGCGAGATATTGGCGGTCACCGCTTTGGCCATGATGCCTCTGATCTCTGACAGCTTGGAGGTGGTGTAGTCGTACTCCTGCGTGTCATAATCGCCCGCAATCCAGTAGGCGGTGTGGTCACCAGCCATGGCAAATTGCGTCCGCTCCTCCTTGATCACGAAGTAAGTCAGGTTCTTCTGGGTAGGGAACTCGTAGCGGAAGCCCAGGCCGTCGTCAAACAACCGGAAACGGATCACCATCTGGCGGTTGGTCTGTTGCTGGTTCAGGGTCACGGCCAGTTCATTGTAGTGGTTCCGGATGGTTTTCACTTCGCCCCAAACGGGCGCCCAGGTCTCATCATAATTGGTAGTCTGGTTGCTGACCAGCGTAAAATTGCTGTGCAGGGAGCCCTGCAGGTTCACGTTCTTCTGCTCCATGTTGGCGTCTGAGCCACCGGAAGCTTCATCGCGCGGCTTGGTCTTCAGGTCGAAACCCAACTTGCTGGGCTTGATCACTGGTTTGCCTTTGTAGGTGAGGCTGTAGGTGGGAACGCCGCCGCTCTGCAAAGAGAAATTCAGGAGGAGTTTCCCGTTGGGCGATTTCAGCTCCTGCGCCAGGGCTAGGTTCAGGAGGCACAGCAGAAGGAGGGCGAGGATGGAAAGTTTTCGCATGTTCTGTAAGCGGTTGTAAATGATGAATGAGAGAAAGCTGGCAGGCAGGGTTCTGCCAGCAGCAGGGTTCCGTTTTCGGCCTGTTTTGCTCAAAACAGGCCGAAAACGGAAAACTTTATTTGCTTAACAGCAGAGAACTGTAGGCAGGAATGGTGACTTCGCCTGCCTTTAGCCTGGCGCCGTTGGTGCTAAAAAGTACCTTTTGGAATCCGGTCACCTCCTGCGGTAGTTTGTAAGTCACAGCAGCTTTGGAAAGATTGTGCAACACCAGCACAGACTCCTCCTGGTGCTTTCTTTCAAAAACGCTCAAACCGGCCGTTTCCGTGGCAATTGGTGAAAGCTCACCGTAGGTTAACGCCTTGCTCCTGTTGCGAAGCGCAATGAAGGATTTATAATGGTTGAACAAGGAGTTCTTGTCTTTCTGTTGAGCCGCCAAAGGCACGGTGGTGCCCTCAGTGTTGTAGGTGGGCGTCATCCAGGAGGTTCTGGCTTTATCCCTGGCTTTCCTGTCCCACAGGAACGGCTCCCTTATCTTCTCATCGGGCTTTTTCCCGGTCATGCCAATCTCTTCGCCATAATACAGGTAAGGGGAGCCCGGCAAGGTGAGCAGCAGGGCCGCCGCCATTTTGGCTTTGTGCAGGTCACCGTTCACGGCGCTCATGATGCGGTTCTGGTCGTGGTTGGTGAGAAAGGTGGCATCTACGTATTCTGGGTTTACGCTCTGGTAGAACGCTCTGATCTTTTTGTGGTTGGCCACCAGGTCTCCCGCCTGCTCCTCGTTCACCGCCTTGGTGATGGCAAAGCCCATGTCAAAGTTGAACAGCGCAGGCAAGCCCTTCAGGTAAGGCCCCACAATGTCTGCCGGCGCCCACACCTCGCCAACCAAATACACGTCTTTCTTGGCTTTCTTCATTTCATTGAGAAAATACACCCACCACTGGTGGTTGTCATGCGGACGCTCATCTGGGAAAATATGTCGGGCTGCGTCTAACCGGAAGCCGTCTACGCCCATCTCCGTCAACCAATACTTCCCTATTTTAAACACCTCCGCCCGTAGTTTGGGGCTGTCAAAGTTGAGGTCGGGCATGCCGCCGTAAAAGTAGCCGTAGTACAGGTAATCACTGCCTTCCACTTGGTGCCAGTGCCGGGTATTGTCTGAGTCTGCACCCGTTGGTCTTCCGTCTTTCTGCGTCTGCGGATCGTCTTTGTGCGTCCAGACATAGTATTCGCGGTAGGGGCTGTTCTCATTCTTTACCGCGTCTAAGAACCAAGGGTGCTTGCTGGAGGAATGGTTCAGCACCATGTCTATCACCACCTTGATGTTGCGCTTGTGCGCCTCCCTGGTGAATTCCTTGAAATCTTCCAGGGTGCCGTAGTCGGGGTGGATGCCGTAATAATCAGTCACGTCATATTTGTGGTAAGACGGCGACGGATTGATGGGCATAAGCCACACCGCCCCTACCCCCAGGTTTTGGAGATAATCCAGTTTGGAGGTCATGCCTTTGATGTCGCCAATCCCGTCCCCGTTGGAATCGGCGAAGGACTGCACAAAGATTTCATAGGTGATGCCGCGGGGCCATTGGCTGGCTTGGGCAGGTTGGGCGTTTGTAAATAATGAAGAAAAAAGCAATGTAAATAATACTGCCCAACAACAGGTAAAGCGAAATTGAAAGGATTTACTCATGTAGTTTTAAGGAATAGATCACAGACTGTGATGAGGAAATTGATTGAACATGAACAGCAGTAAAAGGAATGAACCCGGTATTAGAAACACCGGGTTCATTCCTTTTCACTCTACGCTATCTGTTCTGAAGCATCGTTTCTTATTTTTGTTTCACCAGCACATAATTCCCGGTAAGGTCATTGAACTGTACTTTGTAGGTACCGGGCTGCATTTTGAGATTTGGTGAACCGGGCGTTCCCTTCCCATACCACAGTGTCTGGTCTGCACCGGCCCCCCAGTTGGTTCCCCAGTCTTTATCAACCCTAAATTTAAGCTCTGACAACGCTTTAGGGTCTGCTTTTGCAGGAAGAGTAACTTCGCCATACCAGAGATGGGGGTTAAAAGTAGAGTTTGTCATCATGACATCATTGCCCCACCCGTTAAATTCTCCAAGTATACCAATAGAGTTATAGGTAGGGGCACCTGCCCCAGCACCATAAGGCTCAACTGTTAAGGTGTTATTTCTCAGGCTAACGGTAATTGTGTAATAGCCATCAGCAGGGATAAGACCTGTGAAATTAGGAACATCTGGATCACTTTCTTTAGGTCTGAATTTTATAGTGGCTGAAGTAGCATTAATTTTAGCATCCATTCCCCAAGCTGGTCCCCATTTCCCTAACATTCCAAGAAGTTTGAAATCTCCCGCTTTCAGTTTACTGGTCAGGGTATAAACAAAAGGATCTGTCTCATCTCTGAAAAAAGGAGTGGCTTTAGAATTATTCCAATCATTTTCAGCGGCAGCCCCAACTAAATAAATTACTGGATATTCTGGCTCTGCTAAGTAAGGTGTAACAGCAAGCGTGGTAACTGCTGAATAAACAGAAGCCACCGAAGCTCCTACTGAAGCTTTCACACGAACTTCCATCTCCCCCTCCTCAAATCCTTTCATCCCAATTTTGTTGGCAACCATATTTAAATCAGAGACTTTCATGGTTTTCATCATGACATTGCCTACCTCTATCACTTCTGGTTTAGCGAAATTTTCTCCTTTTTTTCCAAACTCTAAGGAATACGTAACGGCAGCATCATAGCCGAAGTCAGATTTAGTCCAGCTAAAAGTGACTGCATCTTTTGCTTTATCCTCTTCTTTTAAAATCAAGTTTGTCTGAGAGGCACTTAATGTTGCTTCGGTACCATCTTTCAAGATGATCATGTCTTCATCTTTATCGCATGACCAAAGAATCATGGAGAAAAGAGTCAACATCAACAACTTTGTGTAGTTTGTTTTCATATGTTGCTTAATTACAAAGTTTTTGAAAGTCAGGACCATTGCTGGCCCTGACCTTTTATTTAATAACCAGTATTCTGCTTTAAATTTCTGTTGGCGATGAGATCTGTAGCAGGTAGTGGGAAAAGTCTATAAATGTCGCTTACCCCTCTTCCACCTTTTACACCACCCTTCCAAGGCCACAGATAAGTTGAAGAAGTGAATTTTCCGAACCGAATCAAATCAGTTCTGCGGAACGCTTCCCAGTAGAGCTCACGGCCTCTCTCATCTAGAATAAAATCTGGTGAGATGCTAGTTACATTCCCCGAGTTGTTACCATAGGCACGTTCACGCAAAGTATTCACATATCCTATGGCTGTTCCCATGTTACCGTTCGCTGCATCTCTAGCCACTGCCTCAGCATAGATCAAATACATCTCAGCCAGTCTAATCAATGGGAAGTCTGTGGAGACAAATACATTGTTGACAGAAGGCGCCGCTACTCCTTTGGAAGTAACATTTTTGAATTTTGTAACTTTCAGACCTTCTGCAAATGCCAACGGATCATCAATTTCTATTTTGCTCCCGAAGAACATAGCACGCTTGTCAGTTGCTCCACTATAATCCTGGAACAGTAAGGGTAGCTCCTTCGTTGACCGGATACCTCCCCATCCACCGCTTGACACTCCAAAAGAAGCTGGATTCATATCAGCATTGATTGCAGCATTTACAAGGAAAGTAGTTCCGCCGAAGTTCTGTGAATTGATTCCGTCATAGTTAACAGACAAAATGGTTTCAGTGTTATCTACGTTGTTATCTGCCAGGAATAGATCTTTGTAGTTGTTCTCTAAAACATACCCAGACCCAATCACCTTGCTGGCATACGTAGCGGCATCTTTATATCTGGCTGTACCGGTATAAACCTGAGCATTCAGGTAGAGACGCGCCAGTAAAGCCTGAACTGCCGCTTGATCAGCACGACCGTATTCATTTTGACGTGCCGCCACCATTAAAGGCTCAATGGCCAATAATTCAGATTCAACATATTTGAATAACTCTGCTCTTGAAATCTGTGGCGGAATGTATTTCCCGATAGGATCCTTTTCTGTCACAAACGGCGGATTTCCGAACAAGTCCATGGCTACCCAATATTGGTAGGCTCGTAAGAAACGTGCTTCAGCCTGATATTTACGGATATTGTCTGCATCTGCCCCCGTAATGCCTCTTTCGCTCAATCTGTCATCTGATGATTCTCTAATGAACACATTGGCCATTGTGATCTGGTAAAAGATACGGTTGTATAACCCGGTAAGCATGGTATTGCTAGAGGACCAGTTCATGTTATGAAAATCAGGTAAACCCGGGTCATTCCAGACAACATGCGCCTCATCTGTGGTTAACTCCTGGGCGTTCCAGTACAACCGCAGGAAATCTGAGGTACCTGCATCAATACCTCCCAGGTCTGATGATTCAGGACCTCCGTTCCCAGTGAGGGCAAATGCACCATATACTTTTGCGAGCACCTGCTTATATCCCTGAGGAGTAGCATAGACCTGTGCGGAAGTAGTACTATTGGTGGGGGTTAAATCTAAATCATCATGGCAGGAGGTAAGACAGCCTAGCATGATGGCTGACATACCTGTTGCTTTTATAATATATCTTTTCATCTCTTTTAAAATTAGGAAACAGATTAGAAACCTAGATTTAAGCCTACAACAAAGGTTCTTGGTCTCAGATAGAAATTATTATCAATACCGCTGCTGATCTCAGGATCTACTCCAGAATAATTAGTAACTGTGAATACGTTCTGGCAAGTTAGGCTTACACGCAGGTCGGCTCTATTGAAAACACGTCCTGCATTGTAACCGAGTGTGAGGTTGTCCATGCGCAGGAAAGAAGCATTTTCTATGTAATAATCAGATTTGTACTGGTTATTATTGAAGTTGGTATCATAGAAACCGGTAGTGCTGTTTCCTAAGAAGCCGCCTGGGTTCAGGATGTTTCGTGTAACACCAAGGTTTGAGGAGATGTTGTTATACATGTAGTTCCCCAGATTAGCACGTAAAATGGTGCTCACACTCCACTTTTTATAATCAACCTGAGTATTAAACCCAAGAGTAACCAGAGGAGCAGGTGCTTTGTAGCGGTAAAGATCCTTCTCATTAATAATGCCATCTTCATTCAAATCAGCATAGACTCCTTCTAAAGGCATTCCATTTTCATTGTATATCTGCTTGTACACATAGAAAGAATACGTGCGGTACCCAACTGAATTAATTTGAATATTCTGTCCTGTTGCACCTGAAATACCACCAGTAAGATTACCAGGGAAATTAGGATCATTGTTTGCCGTGAGATTGGTGATCTCATTTTCATTGGCCGTCACGTTTACACCTACACTCCAACTCAAATTTTCTTTCTGTACAGGAACAGCATTGATAGCAAACTCTATCCCTCTGTTTTCAATATTTCCAACATTGGTTAGAATCAAGTTACTAAAGTTAGAACCTACAGGAATAGAAATAATATTCAGCAAATCCTTTGTCTTCTTCTTATAGATATCAAGTGACCCGCTGATTCTGTTGTTGAAGAAACCATAATCAATACCAACGTTAGTAGTAGCGGTTTGCTCCCATTTAATGTCTGCATCATAAGCAACGGGTGCATATGTGTAATAGTAGTTGCCACCAAACTGGTATTGGGCAGATTCAACACCTAAGCCATACACTGGCTGGTAAGAATAATTGGCTATGCCTTCCTGCTGGCCAGTGATCCCGTAGCTTACCCTTAACTTCAGGTCAGAAAGTGAAGAGAAATTTTTAAGGAAAGCTTCTTCACTTACCCTCCAGGCTAAGGAGGCAGACGGGAATACACCCCACCTTACATCTGGAGAGAATTTAGAAGAACCATCTGTCCTGATAGTACCTGTGAAAATATACTTATCATTTAGGGTGTAGATTAAACGTCCGTAATAGGAGATCAACGTGTTTTCTGGAATATCATACGGGAATTTAGGGTTAGACCCTTCTAATACCTCACCCGCGGCATTGTAACTTGGGTAATTATACGTCTTGGTTTGGTTGTTATAGTAACCATACCCTGCCGTGGCATTTACATTGCTTTTAATGCTGGTTATATCCTTATTATAGTTCAGATATCCCTCCAGAACTTTATTATTCACCCGTTGTAAATACTGATTGTTTACCCCCCGCACAGAGAAACTCTGCGCCGCCTCAGCTGGTACAAAAACAGTGCCTTGTCCTTTGGCAATATCATACCCTAGGTTTAGGTTAGCATGTAACTCAGGCAAAAAATGAAAGCTGTAGTCAATCTGAGCATTACCAAAGCTTCTCTGTACTTCACTTCTATCATTTCTTAACTCAAGCAGAGACACAGGGTTGCGGGGAGCATTTGGGTTTAACAAAATATTGCCCTTGTCATCTTTACTTACCCACTCATAAAAATTTCCAAATTGGTTTTCAGTTCTTACGGGTTGGGTTGGGTCAAAAGCAACGGCAGCTCCAATAGCCCCTTGGTTTGCAAAACGGGTATTGGTCAAAGAACCTTTCAGGTTAATATCCACCTTCAGGTGATCGTCCAGGAATCTTGGTGTCACACTAATGGCTGCAGATTTTCTCTCAAATTTATCAGTGCGCAACACTCCCTGTTGGTTCAGATAACCTGCAGAGATTCTGTAGGGCATATCTTTAAAAGCTCCGGAAACACTTAGGTTATTATCAGTACCAATGGCTGTCTGATAAATCTCATCCTGCCAATCAGTAGTAGAGCCCCCTAACAAGGCTTTTTGTGCATCTGTGCCATTTGCATTCACATAAGCCCTAAATTCATCTGCATTCAACACATCTACTTTCTTAGTTACTTCAGAAACAATAAATTGAGTATTGAAGTTAACAGTTGGTTTACCAGAAGTTCCTTTTTTGGTAGTAACCAAAACTACCCCGTTAGATGCTCTAGAGCCATAAATAGCTGTAGCGGAAGCATCTTTAAGAATAGTCATAGACTCTATGTCATTGGGGTTAATTAAGCTCAGAGGATTTGTAGCCCCAGAAATACCATAACCAGTTAGCGGAACCCCATCAATAACAAATAAAGGATCATTGCTTGCGTTCAGTGATGCACCTCCTCTAATTCTTATTGTACTTCCAGCACCAGGCTGACCACCATTGGAAGTAATCTGTACCCCGGCCACTTTGCCAGTAATCAATTGCTCTGGGGTTGTAACATTTCCTTTCTGGAAATCCTTTGAATCAACGGTGGCAATAGAACCAGAAACATCCTCGCGGCGTTGGGTACCATAACCAACCACTACTACTTCCTCCAGGGCCTTGGCGTCAGTTAACAGCGTTACAGAAACGTTTGATTGGCTACCCACGGCCACCTCCTGGTTCAGATAACCAATGTATGAGAACACCAGGGTGGCGTTATTGCCCGGTACGGACAGGGTAAACCCGCCGTTCACATCAGTGGCAGTGGCAGTAGAGGTTCCTTTTACCAGAACTGTCACGCCAATCAGGGGAGTGCCGCCCTCCCCTCTTACCGTTCCGCTCACATTCCTCTGTTGGGCAGAGACCGCTCCGCTGCTGGCTACAAGCAAAGCCAGGGCAAACAGGAGGCAGGCATAAAACCTCCTGGTAAAAATTTCACCAGCACTTTTTTTAGAAGGCGGTAAATCTTTTTGTAATACGTCTAACATAGATGAAGAATTAGGAGTGGTTAACAATTTTGTTTGCAGAGATGCCAGGTGGTAACTATCTACAGAACAAGCTTTTAAAATTATAACTCTTTTTAGGAAATCGTTTTCCATAGCGATTTAGGAATTTTCAATCAAATCTCAAAGCTTTCAGGCAAACAAAAGAAGAATAATTTTTAACGATTTTCTAAAAAGCACCTGCTGAAAAACCCCTTTTTCAATAAAATAGAGTTTTAGCCGCTTCTTTTTAAGATATGTTTAATTAGCTTTGGGTAAACGACTGCCAATTCCTTTAAGGTAAAGTTAGCCTCTATTGCTTTTTTATTAAGGAAATCGTTGGTATTTGGTCAATTATTATTGTTTCTGCAATACCCTGTGCAGGTTCAAAGATTGTTAGTTAATTGCGTACGAAACCGTTTAATGCCCTATGGCTAGAGTAACCATACATGACATTGCCAGAGAAGTAAACAGTACGCCCTCTACTGTTTCTAAGGCACTGAATGACCACCCTTCTATAAGCGCCGCCACCAAAGAAATGATTAAAGCCGCGGCATTGAACCTGAATTACCGGCAGAACAGACTGGCTTCCTCCCTGCGTTCCGGCAAAACCAACATCATAGGCATCATCATTCCCAGTTCAGACATAGGCTTTTTTGGGGCGGTGGTTCACGGAATTGAGAAGGTTGCCAGGAGCAATGGCTACAACATCCTGCTGTTCCAGTCGCATGAGACGGGCGAGTATGAGGTGGAGGGGGTGGAAACCCTGCTACAGACCAGTGTGGACGGCATCATTGCTTCTATTGCAAAGGACACGCCCAACCTGGACCATTTCTATGATGTGAAGAAACGCAAAGTGCCGCTGATCTTGTTTGACCGGGTAAAAGATGAGCTGGAGTCGCCTTCTGTGGTGGTAGATGACTACCGTGGGGCCTACATGGCCACTGAGCATTTGATTGGCCAGGGCTATTCCCGTATTGCCCACATCTCTGGCCCGCAGCATGTCAAAATTTTCAACGACCGGCTTTGCGGCTACGCAGATGCCCTCCGCGCGTACAATCTCCCCGTTGATGATGACCTGATCCAATATGGCAAAACCTCTATTGAGTCTGGTCAGTTGTGTGCCGAGCAGCTCATGCAGACGCCCCGTAAACCTGATGCCATTTTTGCCGCAGTTGACATCACGGCTCTGGGGGCGCTGCAGCGTATTAAACAGTTAGGCTACCAGATGCCGGGCCAGGTAGGGCTGATCGGCTTCGGGAATGAGTCATTCAGCCCCTATGTCACCCCTTCGCTCTCCTCTGTAGACCAGCAACCGGCCCGTATGGGCGAAGAGTCTTTCCAACTTTTCCTGAATGCCATGGCAAAAAAAGGAAACGGCCAGATAGTGGAAGAGGAAACCGAGGCCCCCACAAAAATCATCCTTGACCCTGTATTGGTGATCAGGGAGTCTTCGCAACGCAAGCACGTCTGATTTTTTTCCGGATATATTTTTCAACCACGTCTGTTTTCGGGCTGTTTTCCTAAAAACAGCCCGAAAACGGACGTGGTTCTTTATGTACACCTTCAGGAGAAGCGCAGTTCTAAATTTTGCCTTCGCAAGTAAAGGCAGCAGCGAAAGTTAAAGCCAACGTGGTTCCTGTACCTTTTGGTGGTGCCACTTAGGCAATGAAACCACAAAAGCAGGTAATGGGTGGGGCAGTTTGCAGGAACAAAGGCTGATTAGGAGCAAACCCTAAGACAATCTTCTGGTTTTCAATTAGTTTTCCGGCTAGTCCCATCTCACCGGTACCCGCTTCTTTTCATGTGATTTGAAAAAGGAAAACCATCTAAAAACAGCGTTTTTGAGGTATTTTCAAATAATTTATTACCTTACCCTTTCAACCAAACCTACAACTAATCCTTTTCATCCTTTTATGGAGCAACAGTCAAGTAAAAGTTACGGCTCAGCATTGTACACGCTGGCCATGGTGTTCTTTTTTTGGGGCTTCCTGGCCGCATCCAACGGGGTGTTCATCCCCTTCTGCAAAACCCATTTTGATCTGACGCAGTTTGAGTCGCAGTTGATTGACTCAGCGTTTTACGGAGCATATTTTATTGGCTCCCTCCTCCTGTACCTCTACTCCACCAGCGTAGGGTATGACTTCCTGAACAAAATAGGCTACAAAAAAGGCATCATCTACGGCTTGTTAGTCTCCGTGGCAGGCGCTCTGCTCATGATCCCTGCGGTAGGTTCCGGGCAGTACGTGTTCATTTTGCTGGCCTTTTTTGTGATAGCCTTGGGCTTCTCGTTGCAACAGACTGCCGCCAACCCGTTTGCGGTGGCCCTGGGTGACCCGGCTACCGGTATGCACCGCCTGAACCTGACGGGCGGGGTGAACTCCCTGGGCACTACCCTGGGGCCTATCATCATCACCCTGGTTTTGTTTGGAGCCGTGGTGGCTACCCCTGAGCAGATAGCCGCCGCCTCTACTGGTTCAATAAATACCCTGTACCTCATTCTGGCGGGTGTTTTCCTGCTGGTAGCCGGTATTTTCTCCATCCGGAACATGCCACGGGTCACCTCAGATGAAGAGCCTGAGCGTAGCGGGAAGGCTACCCGGGCATTGCTCGCCATTACCGGGGTAATTATTGTGCTGTCTGCCATAGGCAAACTGTTGCCTGAAAGTGAAACAGGCACCACTACCCTGATCCTGCTGGTGGTGGCTCTGGTGAGCGTGATCCTGATCTTGATTATGTCTACCAAGGCAGCCCAGAAAAACAGCAGCGGCTGGGGCGCCATGCAGTACCCGCAGTTAACCTTGGGTATGATTGCCATCTTTGTGTATGTGGGCGTGGAAGTAACCATTCAAAGCAACCTGGGTGCCCTATTACAGACACCGGAGTTCGGCGGCTACAATGAGGCGCAAATCTCCCGGTACATCTCCCTCTACTGGGGTAGTTTAATGATTGGCCGCTGGATGAGCGCGGTCACCATTTTCAATGTCTCTAAAGGCACCCGCACTATTCTGAGCGTGGTGGTTCCCTTCCTGGCTTTTGGGGTAGTGTTGTTGGTCAACTATATCAGCGGAAACGTGATTGAAGACCTTTTTGTATATGCCATCTGCATCGCCATCTTGATCGCCATCAACTTCTGGTCACAGGGCAAACCTGCCAAATTGTTGATGGGCCTTGGCCTGTTAGGAATGATTGCCATGGTGATTGGCCTGTTCACTGCCGGTAAAGTGGGTTTGTTCGCCTTCATCAGCGGTGGTTTGATCTGCTCTATCATGTGGTCCAGTATCTTCGCGTTGAGTATCACCGGTTTGGGCAAGTACACCAGCCAGGGTTCATCGCTCCTGATCATGATGATTCTGGGGGGTGCCATTATCCCGCCCCTACAAGGCGGCTTAGCCGATTTTATAGACATCCATTCCTCTTACTGGGTGGCCGTGGCCTGTTTCGGGTATCTGGCATTCTTCGCCTGGAAGGTTTCCGGCATCTTGAAGAAACAAGGCTATGACATTGAGAACCTGGAGGCCGGCGGAGGCCACTAAGCTCCTTCCCCTTCCTTGAAAAACAGAAAGACCTGCTGAAACCCCTTCAGCAGGTCTTTCTGTTTTGGGGCTGTTTTCCGGAAAAAAGCCCCAAAACGCAACGCCTCCTCCTTAGCCTCACCTGAGGGAGCGGGCAACGAAGAAGCCGAAGAGGAACTTAGAGAGACACGCATATACTGCTCAACTTAGCAGTAGCCACTAATGCTATGGAATTGTGTATGGCGGCGTGGTGGTAAAGTAGGTGAAACCCCTCCTGTCTGAGCGGCAGCGCGTTAGGGAGTTCTCGGTTCTTTTGGTTAGGTTGAGCATCAAGGATCAACCCGACAAACAGGGGCAGGGAGAGGCTTGGCAAGTGCGGTGGTTAGATTAAAACTGGTCTTCCTTAGATCCATCGGCAAGCTCAGGATGACGTGGTAGAGACTAGGCACCGCCTCGTCTCCATGCGCTGGCCATCTCATTATACTTGGCAGAAAGCCATTGATGCGTAAAATCCAGCCCTACCCCTATCAGGAGGGGAATATCAGGAATACGGGGGAGACAAGGCGGTGCCTGGTCTTTACATTAAAAACCAACATCCTAATACATCAACATCAGCTTAATACTTCCGCCCCTATCAATAATGGTGAATTGGTAAAAATGCCGTTTTTGGCCTGTTTTCAGAAAAACAGGCTAAAAACGGCATTCAAAGACCCAGATAAAAATCCTAACGTGCGTATTTCCGCTTGCGCCACCAGAATTTCATCACGCCAAACAGCAGCAGCAGCACCAATGGCACACCCAGATTGATGGCCTGCCATTTGGTTCGCTCATCGCGCAGCTTGGCCTTGTCTAGCGGGCGTATCTCAATTTCTTTTCCGCGAAGCTCAATCAGTCCTTTCTCATCCAGCAGGTAGTCCACCACGTTTTTCAGCAGTTCCTTGTTGGCGAAACGGGAGCGGGAGAAGCGGTCAAAGCCTAGTTCTAACGGCCTGCCAGACCGCGGGTCAACATCGTTGGCGGCCAGGTCACCGTCAGAGAAAACCACTAGCTGGGTGGCTTTCCCTTCGGCCTCAAACGGGATTGTGACCCCTTCGGGCACCGGCCTGTTTGTGAAGACTGATTTAAACCTGCCCTCCAACAGATAGCCCACCGGAATAGCGCTTTGCCCAAACAGCTTAGGGTCACGGTCAATGCGCGGGTCGTTCAGCGAAATGGACACCGGCGACTCCCTGATGCGCGAGTACTGCGATGTCCAGAGCAGTGGGCTTTTCTTAATGCCTACGGCTTTCACGGTGTCAATGGAACTCACAAACTTGGTCTGCACCACGTCCAGGTTGCGGGTCACCGGAAGCTGGCTGAAACTGTTGATCAACGGGTAATACCGCCACGGCACCAGCTGGGTCTGCGGCTGGTTGCCCATATAGCCGGTCACCATGGGAATAAAGCTGGCGTTGAGATCCTGCACCAGGTCTGGGTTCACCCGTACGCCGTATTTAAAGAGCAGGTCCTGCAGGTTCAGGTCATACGGGAACGCCAGCAGGCCATTCTCCCGCACACTGTCCAGAGAGGCGCGAACGCCATCCAGCAGGAACAGGACCTTGCCCCCGCGCATGATGAACTGGTCCAGCTTGTATTTATCTGCTTCTGAATACGGCTGGGTAGGCTTCATCATGACCACCAGGTTGAAGTTGTTCAGGTTGGGCACCTGACTGATCTGCACGCGGTTCACCGTGTAGTATTCTGAAATCGTTCCCAGAAAGTCGGCGGCCTGCGGCAGCCACAGCTCCCCGTGCCCTTGCAGCACCCCAATCCTGCCGGAGCTGGTGGAGGCCACTTTCCGGAGGGCGGTGGCCAGCTCGTACTCCAGCCCCTCAATAGACTGGTTCAACCGTTCATCTGGCGTAGCCGCCTGGCTGCCTTTCAACAGAATGGCGGCCGTCTCTTTGTTTCCCGCCGAAATCAGCGCCCCCGGGAACACGATTTTCTCTACCTTCTTGTCGCCTTCGGTGGCAAAGAGGTTGGTGGGCTGCAGCCCTTTCTGCACCAGTTGCTGATAGAATTGATTCCTAGCCTGCTCATTGGTGTTGGCATTGGGATCTATGAAGGTGTACTGTACCTTGCCGTCTGAGTAGAGCCTAAACTCCTCCAGTGTTTCCCTGATGCTGTTCTGCAGCCTCCTGAAACCGGCAGGGAACTCCCCTTCCAGGTACACGGTCACCTGCACCGGCTCCTGCAGGTTGCCCAGCAGTTGCTTGGTCTGGTTAGAGATGGTGTACCGCTTATCCTGGGTTAAATCAATCCGGAAGAAATAGCGGCTGGCCACGAAGTTGAGCACCAGCAGCAGGCCCACGGCCACCAGAAAGAAGGTCCAGTCATGGCGGCGGCGGCTCTCCACTACCGGCTGCGCCGATGGGGTTTGTTGGTTCTGCTCTACCATTTTCTGCTCTCCAATACTAATTTGGTGGCCAATAACATCACCGTGATCACACTCAGGAAATACAGCACATCTCTGGAGTCAATCAGCCCCTTGCTGATGGAACTGTAGTGGTACGAGATGCCCAGTTGCGCAATGTAGTAAGAGGCGGTTCCCCAGGCGTCAATGGAGGCCAGCAGATCAAAGCCGGTGTACACCATGTAGCACAGGAACACCGCCAGAATAAAGGCCACAATCTGGTTCTCAGTGAGCGACGAGGCAAACACGCCCATGGCCACAAACACCGCCGCCAGAAACACCAGCCCCAGGTAAGACCCTGCCACGGCCGCCGAGTCTATATTCCCCACCGGATCCCCCAACTGGTACACGCTCACGTAGTACAGCAGCGTGGGCAGCAGCGCAAACAGCGCCAGCAACAGACACGCAAAATATTTCCCCAGCAGCAGCTGGGCATCAGATACCGGTTTGGTGAGCAGCAGCTCCATGGTGCCGCCTTTGCGCTCCTCAGCAAAGGTGCGCATGGTGATGGCCGGTATCAGGAACAGGAACAGCCACGGCGCCAGCCCGAACACGCTCTGCAGATCGGCGTAGCCGTAGTCCAGCACGCTGCTGTCTGGGAACACCCACATGAACAGCCCCGTGGCCACCAGAAACACCCCAATGACAATATAGCCAATGAGGGAGTTGAGGTAGGAGTTGAATTCTTTACTAAGTATGGCGAACATTGTTCGTTGGTAGTTATTCGTGTTTTGTTGTTCGTGGCGAGTACTAGTGTGCTTGTAATGGTTTGATTAATGCTCTCTGTTTCCGGCTTGTTTTGGCCAAAACAGCCCAAAAACAGAACATTTTCTCACTGCACCCTGCTGCCCTTGTTGGCGAGAACACCAACAAGGGCGGCAACTTGAATGTGGTAGAAATGTTTGCAAACATCTTTCAGCTTCCAACTCCCCAATTGTCATTCTGTAAGAATCTTGTGGGTGAACTAGAAAAGCGCTTAATACCCATTATCACCGTTCGCCGCCAAGTTCCTTTCAGGATGAAAAGAGAGAGTTTTTCCGTTTCTGGCCTCTTTTTCAGAAAACAGCCCCAAAACAGGACAGGGCTACTTTGCTGCCCTGGTCAAATCCTGAAACAGTTTCTCCAAGGTGTTTTCTTCCTGTTGCAACCCTACTAGTGGCCAGCCGTGGTCACTGGCCAACCGGAAAATGGAGGATCGCAAATCGGCCCCGGCCGAAGCAATGATTCTGTATTTATGCACGCCCGCCGGCTCTACCCGCTGCACCCCCTGTAAAGCCAGGATAGGTTCCGGGTTCACGTCTGCTTCAAATTCAGCTAAGATTCTTGTCTCCTGCCGACCCATGTTCTTGAGCTCAGCCACGGGACTGTCTGCCACCAGTTTACCTTGGTTAATGATCAGCACGCGGTCACAGAGGGCGCTCACCTCCTGCATGATATGGGTAGAGAACAACACGGTCTTGGCCTGCCCCACCTCCTTGATCAGCTGCCTAATCTCCACAATCTGATTTGGGTCAAGACCGGTAGTGGGTTCATCCAGAATGAGCACCGCCGGGTCATGGATCATGGCCTGCGCCAGCCCCACCCGCTGCCGGTAGCCTTTAGACAGCGCGCCAATCTTTTTATGGCTTTCGCGGGTAAGCCCGCAGAGCTGAATCATTTCATTGGTTCTAGCCTGGAGCTGGCTCCCGCCCAGGCCGTGCAGCTTGCCCACAAAATGCAGGTACTCGCGCACGTACATGTCCAGGTAGAGCGGGTTGTGCTCGGGCAGATACCCTACCTGCCGGCGTACCTCCTTGGGCTGCTCCAGCACGTCATGGCCGTTCACCAGCACCGTTCCGCTGCTGGGCGGCAGGTAGCAGGTGGCAATTTTCATGGTGGTAGATTTCCCGGCGCCGTTGGGCCCTAAGAAACCCACAATCTCCCCGGTGCCCACGGTAAAGGAAACGTGGTCAACGGCGTGCTGGGTCCCGTAAACTTTGGTTAGGTCTTTTATCTCAATTCCCATTCTGAAAGCTTAGGCTTGCTTTTTCTCTGGCCTCCCCTTGGGCATTAAAGGTCTTACCTCAATGTCAACGTGGTGGTAGTTGGGCGGAGACTGAAGAACGTGCAGAATGGTAGAGGCAATATCTTCTGGTTGCATCATATTCTCTGGGGCGGTGCCGGTACCTTCAAAGCCGTCAAAGAAGTGGGTGGCGGTAGAACCCGGGTAGATACAGGTAACCTTAATGCCATGCGGCCGCACTTCTTTGAACAGGGAATGGGAAATACCGCGTACCGCAAACTTGGTGGCGCAGTAGCCGCTCATGTTCTCTATCCCGGTGAGGCCGGCAATAGAGGAGATGTTGATGATGTGGCCCTCCAGCTGTTTTTTCATCTGGGGCAATACCAGGCGGGTACAGTAGAAGATGCCGTTCACGTTGGTGTCCATCATGGTGTGCCAGTCGCGCGGGCTCATGGTGTCAATGGCCCCCTGAATGCCCAGACCG
This sequence comes from Rufibacter ruber, assembly GCF_014138425.1. Lineage (NCBI taxonomy): Bacteria > Pseudomonadati > Bacteroidota > Cytophagia > Cytophagales > Hymenobacteraceae > Rufibacter > Rufibacter ruber. The sequence continues at coordinate 98,733 of NZ_JACJIQ010000009.1, read as the reverse complement.
GCGTTGTTGATGAGGACGCTGATGTTCTGCCGAAGCCGCTCCACCGTCTGCTCATAGGCAAACAGCACCGACTGCTCATGGCGCACATCGCATTCAAAGAAATAGAAATCAGGGTGCGAAATCTTAGGGCGGGATCTGCTCCAGCTTACCACGGTAGCCCCTTGCTCCAGCAACAGTTTAGCGGCTGCCAGCCCTATCCCGCTGCTTGCCCCGGTAATCACAACTACTTTACCTTCTAGTTCCATATCAATGATTTTGCTCAAATTTAAATAAATAACTTATTCGATATGGGTTGTTCGTTGTTAGGGAGAAGTTCTTTTTACAGAAAAAGTTTACTGAGCCACTTGCTTTACCTTAAGAAATTCTGATTTCCCGTTTTTGACCTAGATTCTCTAAAACCGGTCAAAAACGCAGGGTTCAAGGCATCCTTCACTTTCCTTCAAATCTCAAACAACGAATAACTACCAACCAACAACTAAACTAAATATCGCCTAACTGCGGCCTAAGCAACAACTCTTCTATCACGGTCTGCTTTGAGACGCTGTGGGCACCCCAGATAGCGGCGGCCACGTCTTCGGGCTTCATGAACCGGTCCTGCGGCAGGTCTACGCCTTCCCAGCTGGCGGTATAGGTGGCGCCGGGCAACACGGCCGTGACGCGTATCTGGTGCTCTTTCAGTTCTTCGCGCAGCACGCGGGTCATGCCGTAAAGGGCGTGCTTGGCAATGCAGTAAGAGCCGCCGTTGGTGTAAGCGGTGACGCTGGCCGTAGAGCAGATGGTGAAGATGTGCCCGTCACGGCGTTTGATCATGTCCCCTACCAGGCCTTTGGTGAGGTCATAGGCGCTGTAGAGGTTGGTGTTGATCATTTCGCGCAGCACGGTATCGCTTTCCTCATGAATAAACCCGGGAATAAAGAAACCGGCGTTGTTCACCAGCACATCTACTTTTACATGCAGTGATTTGATATAGTCTACAAACCGGCGCACCTCGCCCTCCTGGCTTACATCCAGGGCCTTGTAGAAAACCTTAGAAAATGTGTAGGTTTGCTCAATGTCCAGCTTGAGCTGCCGCAGGTCTTTCTCCTGGCGGGAACAGGTGATGATGTGGAATCCTTCGGCCGCGAAACGGTGCACAATGGCCTTGCCAATGCCTTTGGTTCCGCCCGTGATCACTAGATATTTTTGCATGCGCTAGATGTTTTTTCTTTTTTCAACGTAATATAGGCATTTGAAACCAAGAAAAGCCCCAACTTTCCTGTATTGGGGCTACGGCACACTCGGTTTGTACTCTTCTACATGAAAAACTTAGGTTCTTACCTCCTCTTTCTCTTCAGCCTTGTCAGAAGGCCAGAATCACCCAGAATACTCTTTAACCGCACCATGGAGGAGGCGGTCCTGATTGGGATCAACTCGGTCTTTATTGTGGCGGTGGTTTCTACGTTTATTGGGGCGGTGACCTGCGTGCAGATCTCCTACAACCTGAACAATGCGTTTATTCCGCGGTCTACCATTGGCTTTATGGTGCGCGAGATGACCATTCTGGAAATGGCCCCTACCATCACCTCAATTGTGTTGGCGGGTAAAGTGGGGTCAAACATTGCCGGCGGCCTGGGCACCATGCGCATCACTGAACAGGTAGACGCGCTAGAGGTGATGGGCATCAACTCAGCCTCTTACCTGGTGCTGCCCAAGATGCTGGCCTCTATCCTGGTGTTCCCTATGCTGGTGATCATTGCCATGTTTCTTTCCATTCTGGGGGGGTATGTGGCCGGCACGCTGACCGGTGCCCTGTCTGGGCAGGAATACATCACCGGGCTTCGTTCCAGCTTTATAGGGTTTAACATCACCTTCGCGTTGATCAAGTCAGTAGTGTTTGCCTTCATAATTTCCTCCATCTCTTCGTACAAAGGGTATTTTACCACCGGCGGCGCGTTAGAGGTAGGCGAATCCAGCACCAATGCCGTAACCAACAGTGTCATAGCCCTCCTGATTGCCGACTACGTGTGTGCCCAGGTGTTGCTGTAGCAGAAAGGGAAGAGGGGCAGAACCGGAGGGGCGGCCATTAAAATTTAGCCATGATTGAAATTCATAACATACAGAAATCCTTCAACGGGAAAAAGGTACTAGATGGCATAGACGGTGTGTTTGAGTCTGGAAAGATGAACATGCTCCTGGGGGCCAGCGGTACGGGTAAAAGCGTGCTCCTCAAATGCATTGTGGGGCTGGTGAAGCCAGATGTAGGCAGCATCACCTATGACGGGCGCATCTTCACCAACAACAAGCTGGATATCAAACAGGAGATTAGGCGTAAGATAGGGATGCTGTTTCAGGGCAGCGCCCTCTTTGACTCCATGAACGTGAACGAGAACATTGATTTCCCCCTGAAAATGCTCACAGACATGACCCGTGCCGAACGCCGCGAACGGGTAGAATTCTGCCTGAAGCGGGTTGGGTTGGAGCAGGCCGGAAAACTGATGCCCTCTGAGCTCAGCGGCGGGATGAAGAAACGCGTAGGCATTGCCCGCGCCATTGCCCCGCACTGCACCTACCTCTTCTGTGACGAGCCCAACTCCGGCCTGGACCCGCTTACCGCCATCAAAATTGATGAGCTCATCAAAGAAATCACAGAGGAATATGACATTACCACCATTGTGGTGACCCATGATATGAACTCTGTGCTGGAGTACGGTGACAACGTGATGTTCCTTTACCAGGGCAAAAAGCTCTGGGAAGGCCACAGCAGCGAGATCATGGACACCAAGGTACGCGAACTCAACGACTTCATCTTCTCCAACCGTTTAATGCGTGATGCCAAGAAAGTGGAGCAGATTGAAGAAGAAGAGCAGCGTGAAGAAGACCAACGCCAGGAGGAGGAGAAAAACCGGAACAAATAAGCCATCCCTGCCACTGCCTGATCATCCTGTTTCCGGGCTGTTTTTCAAAAAACAGCCCGGAAACAGGACTTTTTTTTTGCCTCTGCAGTAACTAGGTGGAGTGAGTGAGGGAAGTGGAAGCAATAGCTTCTGCTATTGCCGGAGAGGCCATTTGCCACTCTACACGCCTATCGCCATCAATACGAATGCAGCTGTTCTTGTCCCCCCTACGCCTATTAGACGGGCTGCCAATTCAGGAATCCACTACAATAGCATATCCTTCATCATATCACAGGAAAACGCGGTGTACCCGGGAAAGCCAATAGTAAGGGGAAGATTGCCACTCGCCCATAAAATCTTTACTGACAGGAAAGAAAAACACCAGCATATTCTCTGGCGGGGAGCTTGTTTAGACGTTGCTCTGGCAGCGAAAATGGGGCGTCCAGAGCGTCTTTAGAGCAGCATGGCAGCACTATGGGGCGAGGCAACCGCGAAGTCAGGTTTCTTTGCTATTCATTTTCAGCGCAAAAAATACAAACAGGCTCTTTTCCATATCACGGCTGCCTGAGCTCTTTTGAACCAGCCCTTTGCCTAAAAGCGCCCTTCCTGTTTTTGGCCTGTTTTCTCAAAAACAGGCCAAAAACAGGAAGGGCGCTTTTACTATTTTTAACTGCCTACAATTCAAATAAGATACCGGCAATGGTTGCCGTCATCATACACGCTATAGATGCGCCAAGCAGTGCCCTCAGCCCCAGTTTAGACAGATTACCCTGCTGGGCTGGGGCCATACCGCCAATACCGCCAATCTGGATAGCAATGGAGCTGAAGTTAGAGAAGCCGCACAGGGCATACGTGGCCAGCACAATTGACTTAGGCGATAAGGTGCCTTGGGCTTTCATATTTGCCAGATCCAGATAGGCCACAAATTCATTAACTGCGGTTTTCTGGCCCAGCAAGCTCCCCACCTGCAGGGTGTCCTGCCATGGGCAACCCATCAGGAAGGCAAACACCCGGAAGATCTGCCCCAGAATGTACTGAAAATTGAGCCCTTCAAACCGGCCGTCTGTGGAGCTCACAATCATTTCATTTAAACCAGTTAACCCTCCCATCCAGAGCAGGATGGAGTTTAACAGGGCAATTACCGCAATAAAGGCCAACAGCATGCCCCCAATGTTCAGGGCCAGCTTCAAGCCGTCTGCGGCGCCGGTAGACATGGCGTCTATCACGTTCACCCCCAGTGACTCTTTGTTTACACTCAGCTGGGTGTTGATCTTGTCTTCCTCGGTTTCGGGCACCAGAATCTTGGCCATCACAATACCGGCGGGCGCGTTCATGATAGAAGCCGTTAAGAGGTGGGCGGCAAAAATTGCCTGCTGGGCCGGGTCACCGCCGCCCAGAAAAGCCACATAGGCGGCCAGCACCCCGCCTGCCAGGGTGGCCATGCCGCCTGTCATGAGGCACATGAGCTCAGAGCGGGTCATGGTTTGAATGAACGGACGCACCAGCAGGGGCGCCTCGGTCTGCCCTAAGAAGATGTTACCGGCCGCAGAAAGGCTTTCTGCCCCAGATAACCGCATACTCTTTGACATGATCCAGGCAATCCCGAACACGATCTTCTGCAGTACCCCCAGATAGTAAAGGCCGGCGGTAACGGTAGAGAAGAAAATAACGGTAGGGAGTACATTGAAGGCGAAGATATACCCTACCCCGGTCTTAGAGGCGGGGTTGGCCAACTCCCCAAACAGAAAAGAGGCTCCGGCACTGGAGAAGCTCAGCAGTTTCACAAAGCCCTCACTCACCACCTCAAAGCCTCTTTTTACAACTTCCACCTCAGTTACCAGAAACCCGAACACGATTTGGATCAGGATTCCGGCCCCCACCAGCTTCCAGCTGATGGCTTTGCGGTTCACAGAGAAGAGAATGGCAATTCCAATCAGGATAATATAGCCGAGAAGGCCTTGGAACACAGATAACATAGATGACAAATTTGTCAAAAATAAGCCAAATTCTATTGAAAAAGAAAAAGTCTTGGGTTCCCCCAAGACTTTCCCGTAAATATTAAAAATTAAGCTTATTCCCGTTTGTTCAGCTCGTCTCTGATTTTGGCCGCCCGCTCATAGTCCTCCTTCTCCAGGGCCTCATTCAACATGGTGTTCAACTCCTCTACAGACACCTCCTTGAGGTTGCTTTTGCCCGATGACGCGGCCGCGCCGGCGCTGCTGCCGGTAGAGGTGGGAATTTCATCTGTCTCCTCATCTGCCTCTTCCTCATCCAGATCGCTCAGGATAATACCGGCTTCTGAGAGCACTGACTCCACCGTGTAGATAGGAACCCCAAACCTGAGGCCAATGGCAATGGCGTCTGAGGGTCTAGCGTCCAACTCAAACTCCTTCTCCCCGTCTGTGCAGACAATCTTGGAGAAGAAAACTCCTTCCTTCAGGTCTGAAATCATAATCTCCTGCACGCTCACGCTCATCTGCTGCGCAAATGACTTGAACAAGTCATGCGTTAACGGGCGGGTAGGGTTGATCTTCTCAATCTGGATGGCAATGGACTGCGCCTCAAACATGCCAATGATAATAGGCAACCTTCTGCTACCGTCCTTCTCCCCCAAAACCAGGGCAAAAGAACCGGACTGCGACTGACTGGAGGACAAACCCAGAATCTCTAGCTCAATTTTCTTCACAATTTCTCTTCTATTCGTCTATAAAGCTTTAGCGGCTTCTATCAATTTAGGAACAACCTCCAGCGCATCACCCACAATGCCGTAATCTGCGGCTTTGAAGAACGGCGCCTCCGGGTCTTTATTGATAACGACAATTACTTTAGAAGAGTTGACCCCTGCCAAATGCTGAATGGCTCCGGAGATACCCACGGCAATGTACAGGTTAGGGCTCACGGTGATGCCGGTCTGGCCTACGTGCTCGTGGTGAGGTCTCCAACCAATGTCAGCAACAGGCTTTGAACAGGCAGTGGCGGCGCCCAGCGCTTTAGCCAAATCTTCAATTAAATGCCAGTTTTCAGGCCCTTTCAAGCCTCTTCCGCCAGAAACCACCAGATCAGCCTCGGTCAGCAGAATGTCACCAGACTGTTTAATGGTTTCTTTGGGGGCCGTGCTGAAGTCAGCGTCAGACAGGTCTGCTGAGAAGTTCTCTACTGTGGCGGTAGCCCCGGCAGAGGTCTCAAAGTCCAGTGCGTTTTTCTTAACGGCTATGATTTTTTTATCAGAGGTGAGCTCCACATCAGAGAACGCTTTGCCGGAGAACACCCCGCGGCGCACTTTGAAAGAAGCGCCGGATATTTCTGGCAGAGACACCACGTTGGTGGCCAGGGAGGCCCCCATTTTCACCGCCAGGCGGGAACCAATGGCTGCCCCAATGTTGGAGTTGGAGAGCACAATCAGGCTGGAGTTTTCCTGTTCAGCGGCCTTGGCAATCACCTTCACATAAGCGGCTCCCACAAAATCATGCAGGCGGGCGTCATTGTCTAACAAAACTTTGGTAACGCCTTGCTCCCCCAGAGAAGAGAGGGCGTTGGCTTGTACATCACCTATGGCAACGGCGGTAGCCGAGGTACCCAGGGCCGCCGCCACCTTGCTCCCGTACGAGGCTGCCTCCAGAGAGGATTTCTTCACTTCGCCGTTCGCGCATTCTATCACTACTAATACTGACATGCTTATAGAACTTTAGCTTCGTTACGTAATAATTTAATCAGGTCACCGGCGTTCTCAGCGTCTATCATTTTCACGCCAGACTTGGCTGGCGGCAATTCATAGTGCTGCACGCTGGTTTTGGCCTCCTGCCCTACCGGTTCCACTACTTTCAGGGGTTTGGTGCGGGCGGTCATGATGCCGCGCATGTTAGGGATGCGGGGCTCGGTCATGGGCTGCTGCGCACTGGCTACCAGCGGCAGGGCAACGTCAATGATTTCCTTTCCGCCTTCAATCTCGCGCTCTACCGTGGCGGTAGATCCGTTCACGTCTAATTTGATGGCTGGCGCAATGGTAGGGATTCCCAGCAGTTCACCCACCATACCGTGCACCTGGAAACCGTTGTAGTCAATAGACTCACGGCCCATCAGGATCAGGTCATAACCGCCCTCTTTGGCGTAGTGGGCAATCTGTTGAGACACCAAAAAGGCATCTGTGGGTTTTATATTTACGCGGATGGCGTCATCGGCGCCAATGGCCAGCGCCTTTCTGATATTTGGCTCAGTATCTGCCTCCCCCACGTTCAGAACGGTCACCGTTCCGCCCTGGGCTTCTTTCAGCTCAATGGCGCGGGTCAGGGCGTACTCGTCATATGGGTTGATCACAAACTGTACCCCGGCGGTGTTAAACTCTTTGCCATCAGGGGTAAAGGTGATTTTGGTGGTGGTATCAGGCACGTTGCTAATACAAACTAAGATCTTCATGTGACTTAGGGTTAGCGGATTTAGACTAATTTTGTGGGCAAGTTAAAGAATAATTGAACAAATGGAAACGCCTAACAGCAGATTGACCCAACTCCTGGCCTTCTACCAGGAGGACCCAACAGACCCGTTCACCTTATACGCCATTGCTACGGAATATAGGGCTACCCAGGTAGAAAAAGCCCGCTTTTTCTATGAAAAGCTGTTGGCAGAGCACCCTGACTACGTGGGTACGTACTACCACGCGGCCAGCCTCTATGTGCAGTTAGACGAACCCGAACTGGCGAAGCAGGCTTACCAGAAAGGCATGCAGGTAAGTAGGCAGCAAGGTCAGCAACATGCCTTTGCTGAGCTGCAGCAAGCTTACAACAAGTTCATGGGTTTAGATTACGAAGATGAGTAAAAATTAGTTGGCATGCATACTATTTTTGGAATTTCTGGGCAAATTTTCGCCCCAGGATTCCAAAAATGACAAGAATCATCTTTTTGGGGTCTGCCCCCCTAGCCCAAGGGGGCACCAATTGCCATTGGTCATCGTTTCACAACAGATGGTTTTGCAATTTTGCAGGAGAAGCCACCGCTACCCCGGTGCTTTTTACAGGAAGAAGGAGGTTCCTGGCCCCTGATCTATCACGAAAACTCTTTTGACAGGAAGTGGATATTCAACGCAGACTTGACCAGTTAAAGATGCAGCTCCCCGTGGGGCGGCACTTAGAGCTGAAACTCATGGTACGGCTGTTCATGTTCAGCATGGCCACCACCAGTATGCTGCTGCTGCTGGGGTACAACCTCTGGACGCACCATATTGGCATGGCCCTGGCTTTTTCTGGGGTAGCGTTTGGGTTGGCGGTAGGGTTACTGGTGGGCCGGCTTTCCCAGCTGGAATGGCACCATGAAAGGGATCTGATTGTGGCCCCCATGGACAAAGTGAGCCTCATTACGCTGGCCTGCTACCTGGTCTTTACCTTCTCTAAGAAATGGTTGTTTGGGTTTTGGCTGCACGGGGCGGTGTTGACTGCGTTCAGCTTCTGCATTCTGCTGGGGGTGATGGGGGCCCGGCTGTTTACCACCCGCCAAAAAATTGTGGCCATTATGCGAGAGCGCGGCATTTAAGGCGCCTGGTTCTCCCTCCCGCTAAAGAACATACAAAGAGCTGTTTTGGGCCTGTTTTCAGAAAAACAGGTCTAAAACAGCTTATCACATGACTCCGGCATTGGTCAGCTTCTGATGCGCACGGTGCAGTTCAATGTTCTGCCTGATGAGTTCGCGGCGGGCGTTGACCAGTTCATTGTTCACCCGGCTGAGTTCCTCCAGCAGTTCTACGTGTTGCGCATCTGGCTCCCAGACCTGGGCAGACTCAGTACTCTCCCCCTTTTCGATTTGTGGTAGATTAGAGGCGGGCCCTACGCGGCCAGTAGTCCAGAAAAGCCAGTACTCGCCACTGCTTCTGATTCCGCCTAAAGATAGAGGTTGGGGTGAAAGGTTTTGTTTGATTGTAAGGTTGGCCAGCAGGCGGGAGTCCTTTGATACTTGTTGAAGCCACTCCTCAGCCAGTTCCTGGCCGGCCTCCTCTAAGACAGAAGAAAACGGTTGCCCCAGGGCAGCGTGGCTGATTTCAGGGAAATCTGAACTGATCACCTCCAGCACAATACCGCGGCGGTCACACCGCCAAACCATTCCTTTGCTTACTGCCTCCAAGCTTCCTCCTTTTTTTACTTCCTCACAGATACCAACCCCAATGCTAATTCCATGGCTTCCTTGGCATTGGCACCATAGCCGTCTGCCCCAACTTCCCTCCAAAGCTCCTCTTCCAGGTTAAACGGATATCCGCCTACCATTATTTTAATCTCCTGCAGATCTTCTGCTGCCCGCACCGCCCTGATGATGTCTTTTAAGGCTTGTACGTGAAAGGTCATGGTGGCAGACAATAAAAGCAGGTCTGGCTGATGCTCCCTCAGGGAACTGAGGATGCTGGCCGTGGGCACATTGGCCCCCAGATAATAGGTATCCCAGCCTTCCATCTCAAAGAAATCACTCACCATTCTCAGCCCCAGCTCGTGCAAGTCACCGGCCACGCAAGAGGCTAGCAATTTATACCCGTTGCGCTCTGACCCAAAGATGTACGGGTACAGCTGCGACATGATGCTCTGGGTGATAGCCGTGCAGAAGTGCTCCTGGGCCACGGTGATTTTATTGGTCTGCCACAGCCTCCCCACCCGGTGCTGGACCGGCTGAAACACGGTGAGATAAAGTTCCTTCACCTCCATTCCCTGGGCCACCTCCTGCAGAATCATATCATTGGCCTCTTTGCGCTTGCCTGCCAGAAGAAGCTCCAGATAGGTCTGGGCCAGCGGTTCCAACGGTTCCTCGGGTTGCGGTTCTAGGCCGTTCTTCTCTTCCAGCAATTGCAGGGCGTTGTTCAAGTGGTTGGCCACCCGCACATACTGGTCAATGGGCAGGTGCAGGGCAATGACGTCTTTCAGGATAATGAGGTGTTCATGCAGGTCCTTCACCGGAACTTTACGGGTTTCCAGGACCTCCTGCGTCCAGAGCACGTAGTCACTGAACAGGGTCATGGAGCCCGCCCCCACCGCTTCTATCAGGTACGAGAGGTGGTACTGGGCGTCTTGGCGGCATTTCTCACGGCCCATGGCACCGTACTTCTCCTCCAACTCCGGGTGAAGATGGAAGAACTTCTGGGTGGTTTCCTGCGCCAGCTCAGCACTCATGCGTTTTAGCAGCGCGGCGGTTTTTCTCCTGATTTCTGCCATACCGCCTCCCTACTCGCAAATGTGTTCAAAGAACCTGACTTTTGCCGAGCGGGGCACCAGTTTCAGCCCCTTGGGAATGCCTTCATGTGACTCATGGTAGAGGTGGCTGTGGTGCCAGGTTTTGTAACTTTCCTCATCTACCCACTGTGTGATCAACCAGATCTCCTGCGGGTTGTCTGTGGGCGAGATTACCTGCAGCCTCACAAAGCCCGGGGCATTGTTCACTAAACCGGGACGGTTCATAAATGCCTCTTTTACAGCAGGTGCCATATCATTGGCAATGGTAAAGGTACTAAGCGCAATAAACATAGGGTTGTCTGGTTTTTCATCTGCTACACCCAATAGTTAAGCACCAATAGCACTTTCAGGCAGTGGTTTTCTGCCTGAAAACAGGGGGTAGATTTAGCTAAGATACCCGGCTGGCTGAACATGGTCAAGAAAAATCTGCATTTTATATATTTAGACGAATCTAAATGAGGATTATGCCCTAAGGCAGAAGACGTTCCCAGCAGCAGATAAACTACCAGGGCAGGGCATGACGCTGCGCCTGGCAGGCCGCTCTTATTTACCGGTCAGTTTTAATTCAACCAGACCCTGGGAAAGGGCGTTGGTACTGGTAGCCTCGGTGGCTTTTGACGAAAGCCGCTTGGCGTTTATTCCCCTGGAAGCCAGAAAATCTGCGACGGCTTTGGCCCTGCTCCCCGCTAAAAGTTGATCTGCCTGCTCACCGGTGTAGCCTATCATTTCAGCCTTCAGGCTTTTTTTGTCTTTTAGAACCTCCACCAGGGTTTCCAGCTCATACATAGACTCTGGCAGCAGCACCGCCTGCCCTTCTGCAAAGAAGACATTCTGCAGGGCCCAGACACTCCCGGCATCCAGGGGTTGGAGTTTCACTTCTTTCTCAATTTTAGTGAAGGCGGTATTGGCAGGCAGGTTGAAGTTCTGGCTGTGCACCAGAAAATCATTCTTTTGCACAGACACACTGTAATTTTTCCCAGCGGGCAAGGCAATCAAATACTTACCGGTCACACTGTTAGACGTCACAGTGGCAATCACCTCCTTTTTCACATTGTCAATCAACTCCACCTTCGCCTCCAGGGGTTTCTGGGTTCTGGCATCCAGCACCACGCCTTGCACCAAAATGGTTTTAGGTGTTTTAGATTCAATGACCGGCATGGCCACAGGCTGGGCCACCCGCGTTTCTGCAAAGGCCACCAGGTCATCTTCTGCACTCAGGATCACCGGTTTTTCATCTCCAATAAAAGTGACGCGCACTATGTCCTGGTCTATTTTACCCCCCTCGTTTCTGCTGGAGGCAATGTACCCGTAACGCCCATTGGCGCTCAAGGAGATAAAGCTGTCATCATCTGGCGTGTTCAACGGGTACCCTACATTTTCAGGCTCTGACCACTGGCCGTTTTCCAAAACGCTTTTGAAAATATCAAACCCACCCATAGAGCTGTGCCCTTCTGATGTGAAGTAAAGGGTTTTGCCGTCTGGCATCATAAACACATGGCCTTCCTCATAGACGGTGTTAAGCTTAGGGCCGGCATTTATGGCTTTGCCCCAGTTGCCTTTGCTGTCCAGGGTGGAGAAATAGATATCGCCTTTACCAATGCCGTTAGGCCGGTCACTCACAAAGAAGAGGGTTTTGCCGTCATATGAATATGCAGCCGAAGACTCCCGGTCTTTGGTATTGATTTCGCTGCCCAGTTCCTCCGGCTTAGACCATTCGTTCCCCTTCAACACGGTTTCAAAGAGGTTGCCCCCGTTCTCATCACGTGAAAAAATCAGACGCTGGCCGTCTGCTGACAGCGCCATGGCCGCCTCGTTCTTTTCTGTGTTGATCCCCTCAGGCAGTTGCTTCGCCGTTGACCATTTGCCGTTCACCTTGTAGGAGATGTACACATCATCATTAGGCTCCTTGTCTACCTTCGCCTTGGCTTCCTGGTCGGCGGGCCGGCGGGAAGTAAAAACCATGACCGTCTCATCTGCTGAAATGACTGGCTGCAGGTCTGCGTACTTGCTGTTAATCTGCTCCCCGGCGTTGTCAAAGAATACCCGTAAAGGCTTTTTCTCCAGTTTCTCCCCTGAAAGGCATTCCCTGATGCTCTTGTTGACCACCTCCATTCTGGTTTTATGGTTGCCCGAAGGCAAGGTGGCCAGGTACTTTCTGTACTCGGTCACGGCCTTCTGCCACTCCAGCTTTACCTGATAGGCTCTGCCTAAATAGAAACCAAGTTCTGGGTCAACGGCTGGGTTCAGTTTTAACGCCTTCTCCAGATAGGGAAGCGCTTTGTCCTTCTCATCAGAGAAAAGATACGCTACCCCCAGCCGGTAATTAAGCAGGGCACTGTTGGGGTTGAATTTATAGGCGTCTACATAGGGCGCTATGGCGTTGCGGTAGTTCTTCTTCCGGTAGGCATCATCTGTTTTCTTTGACGTGGCGGCAAAGATGTCATCACCGGCGTCCAGTTTTTTCTTAGCCTCCCTGAAACCGTCTTTGTCTTGCTTGAAGTTGTCTTTGTTGAAATCAACGTTCTGGGCCACTGCCTGCCCCAGGGCGCAGGACAGGATCAATAACAATGCGTGTTTTTTCATATCTGAAAGGGATAGACTGATCCAGGGTTATTTTTCCTGACAATGGGTAAGGTAGGCTTTGGCGGCAGGCACATGGAGGGCGGCGGCCTTTTCCCAATCCTGACAGGCAGTGGCGTCACGCAGCATTTCTTTGGCATTTCCCCGGTTGAAGTAGGCATAGCCATAGCCGCTATCAATCTGCAGGGCAAAGTTGCAGTCTTCTACCGCGCCTTTAAAGTCTTTCAGTTTGTATTTGGCGGCGGCCCGGTTGTTGAAGGCAAAGGCGTACTGGGGGTTCAGCTGGATACTTTTGGTAAAATCAGCCAGGGCACCTTCAAAATCGCCCTTTTCAAACTTGGCCCGGCCCCGGTTATTGTAGGCAAGATAATAGTCTTTCTTGCGTTCAATGGCCCTTGAATATTCCTCAATGGCTCCCGTCCAGTCTCCTTTGCCCTGCTTTAGACTCCCCAGGTTCACATAAGCCACGGCAATATCAGGGTTCACCTCAACAGCCTTCCTGTAATCGGCCAGGGCTCCCTCCAGGTCATTCAGCTGCCGTTTGGCACTGCCGCGGTCATGGTAGGCATACCCGTTGCGCGGATTGATCTTCACCACCGCCGAAAAGTCTTCCATGGCTCCTTTATAATCTGCGTCTTCAAACCGCAGGCCGCCTCTCTGGTAATAAGCCTGGTAGTGATTGGCGTCTGTGGCAATGGTCTGGGTGAAATCCTGGGCGGCCCCTTTTTTATCTTTCAACAACACTTTAGCCCTGCCCCGCTGAAAGTAGGCCTGGGCATGGGCACTGTTCAGGCTGATGACTTTGTCATAGTCAGTGATGGCGCGGTCTACCTCCTTCAACTCCAGCCAGGCAGTTGCCCTTCCCATCAAGGCCTGCTCAAAGTCAGGTTTCACCGCAATGGCAGAATCAAGGTCAGCCAAGGCGGCGCGGTAGTCTTTCTGGGCAAGCTGCACCAGCCCGCTTTGGAACATCTTTTCAGCCAGAATCTTTATCTCTGCGGCTTTGGCGGCCGCGGCACTGTCTGGCACAACGGGTACGGGCGCCACCGGCACCTCCTGCGCGACTGTCTGGCCTATCTTCAACAGGCAGACAAAAGTGAAAAGTAGAATTCGTATCATGTGGGAAGTTAAAAGACAGCCATACCAGTGGCTTCCCACTCCAGCCCTGTGGTGGGCGGCGGGGAAAAGTCACTAATATTGATAAAGGTACATTTGAAGCTGGCCAGTTTAGCGGGGGAACAAAACCGCCAGAGAGTGAACACTTTTCCCTGACACACCAGCAAAGCATGAAGAACAAAAGTAACTATTTATTAGAGAACTCCCTTAAATCTGCTGTTAAAGAGTTGCCTTTCAGAAACATGGGGGACCTTGATTTCTGTTTTCGGCCTGTTTTCTGAAAAACAGGCCGAAAACAGCTAAGAGCCAGCTTCACTTACTAGAAGCTCTCTCATGCAGAGCATGAATAAAAACTCTATCCTGTTTTTGGCTTACTTTCTCAAAAACAGGCCGAAAACAGGGGGAATCCCTTCCCAAGTAAACACTATGATTTAATAAGGCCTGACAGGGGTAGCTTCTGGAGTTGCTCCTGAAAAGGGCCAGTGCAAGTTTTTTGGTCCTGCCAGATTGAACCATAAGCAGCGCAACCGGGACGGGGAAGCGGTGAAGGCCGGTTTTGGCAAACATCCTTTGCAGCACCCAATGCCGCTTTTCCGCTCATAAAAAAAGGTGCCCGTTTCCTCCAGTGAAAGAGAAACAGGCACCTCTTCTTCGGCCGTTGGCCGAACCTACGGGACAGTTTATTTACCTATGAATTTATAGCCCAGGCTGAAGATCACTTGCTGGCCGGCAATGTCATAGCTTTCGCCTGAGTTGGCATAGGACCGGGTGAGGCGCTCATACCGGAGATCTGCGGTTAGGCGCGAAATATCTACCCCAGCCCCCACCTGGAAGCCCCAGTCTGCGGTATCTAAATATTTGCTGGCTTTTTCATTGCCAAACTCGCTGTTAATCAAGATAGAGGCAACCGGACCGGCGTACACCCGAGCAATTTTAAAGAAGCTGTACCCCAGAAGCACAGGCACATCCAGGTGGGAGAAGTTCACATCCTGCACATCTCCGGCACTCTCAATCTTTCCGCCTGAAGAGGAAAACACCATCTCTGGCTGCACCAGAAAACCCATCACACTCACCCGGGCAAAGGCGCCGGCATGGAAACCTGTGATGTTGTCGCCTTCTTTGAAATCAGAAGTGGTGCCTTTGATGTCTTTAAAATCTACGCTAGACGAGCTGAGTCCCGCCTTTACACCTAACGTAAACATTTGGGCCTGCGCCAGGGCTCCCGTTGTCAATATGACCACTAAGAGAAGTACTAGTTTTTTCATAAGAATGAGGTAAAGTGTTTTTGAGAGATACGCGTGCAAATTGGGATAGATTCTCCTGTATAGCAAAGATGCACGGGTGATCTGTGTAAATTTAACGTACCGGTGGCTCCTACCCCGCACTTACATGCTCAAAACCACCGGCCCGCCCAACGGGTACCCTACGCAGGTGAGCACCTTTCCCTGAGCCAGCTGCCGCTGTGTGAGTACTTCATTGTTCGCCATCCAGACCTCGCCCTGCTCGCAGAGGGCAGAGCAGTTCCCGCATATGCCGGCTTCGCAGCTGAAAGGCATGGCCACCCCAAACCGGCGGGCGGCCTGTAAGATGGTTTCCGGGTACTGCACCAGGAACTGGTGGGCCTGCCCCCGCACCCGGAGCGTCACCTCATGGGCCTGGGTGTCTGGGGGAGCCAACACAGACGCCACCCTTAGCGGGGTAAACACTTCCTGCTTTATATTCTCCAGCGGCACCTGCAGTTCCCGCAGCCCGTACAGGCACAGCCTGCGGTAGTCTAGCGGGCCACAAACATAACATAATATTTCAGCTACAGACACTTTCAGCGTTTGCCGCACCAGCTTCTTGAGCAGGTCCCGGTGCAGACGCGCCTGGTCTAACCGGCGGGCATTGCTGAATAACAGAATGAGCGTAAACCGCTCCCCATGCTGCTGATGCAGCTGCTCCAGCTCCTGCCGGAACAAGGCCACCTCAGGAGACTGATTGCTGTACACCAACACCACTGATATTTCTGGGGCTGTAAAGAGCAGCGTTTTAAGCAGGGAAAAAATGGGGGTAATTCCGCTCCCGGCGGCCCAAAAGTACACCTGTCGGTAATGAGAGAAATTAGCAGGCAGGGTAAAGAAACCGGAAGCCCCGGCCGTTATTAGCTGCTCCCCAACGGTGGCCTGGTCAATCAACATACGGGAAACCAACCCGTTGGCAATACGCTTCACCCCAATGGTCAGCGGCTCCCCCAGTGCCGGCGCAGAGGTGATAGAATAAGACCGCCGCACCTCCTGCCCACCCTCCCAAAAGACCAGCGTCAAAAACTGGCCGGGTTCATACGTAATTTTTTTTCCATCATCTGCCCCAAACTCAAACGTTTTCACCCCAGGCGCTTCCTCCCGGATGTTGGTAATGGTCAAGGGCTGGAACTGGGTGTTCATGCGGCAGGGGTAAAGGTGATGGCTTTTTAACGCAAGAACGCAGGTATAGGGTTAAGGCGCAACTTCTCCGGTAACAGAGAAGCCGTTGCGTTTTAGGGCTGTTTTTGTAAAAACAGCCCTAAAACGCAACGGCTTACAACTGGCAGGAAGAAGACAGGAAAAGCAAAAATCGCCGTTCTTCTGCAGCCCCTGGTTTATTTTTCACCCATCAACTGCAGAGAGGCTCCAGACAGTTCGGCCTGGGCGCTGTCTGAGAAATGGTAGCGAACACTCGGGATCACCACATGGCTCAGAACCAGATTGCTTCTATTTCGCATATCAAAGCTTGCCTTCTGAATGGTGTTTGACTTCCAGAGAGACAGCTTGGGGCTACTCCCGGGAGTGGCACCCGCTACCACGTTTAACGTGTTGAGGTGGTTGTTGGCTAAATTGACAGCACTGGCATGGTCCAAAACCAGTTGTAAACTGTCTTGCCGGAAACCTTTTACCTCCACCTCATTATAATAGTACTTGGAGTACACCCTGCTCTCCGGTTTTCCCGCCAGGGTATGGTTAGAGGAAGTGGTGAGGCAGGTCAGGCGCGGGAGCGAAATCAGAACTTCGCCCTGAAACCGCACCTCCTCGTTCTTCTGGTCTACCTCCACCACCAGGGTGTCCTTCTCCACCCTGAACCTTAAATACGCAGGCGCGTCTTTGTGCACCCGCACACCATAGGGCCCAGAGGTGATGTCAACGCTGATGCTAGTGGCCCCGTTCACCTTTACCGCCTCAAACCCCTGGTAGTTCAGGGAGATGTAGTCTTTGAAACGGTCTTTGTAGGCACCGCTTTCGTATTCCGCCTTCAGGGCGAAATTAAAGGCCAGCAGGCAGGTGAGGAAAAACACCGCGGCCACCCCCAGCAGCATATTACTTTTCTTCATGGTCTCTTATTTTGAAGTGAAATTCTCAGTCTTAAAATGCTCATAGCGTTCCTGCAGCTCCTCTAGCGGAATCTCCAGCAGGAAAATGTTCCGGAAAAACTCGGGGAGGTCCTGCTGCAGGAACCGCTCCCGGCGGTGCTTCTTCACTTTCTTCACCGCGTCTGGCGCCACAAAGAAGCCAATCCCCCGTTTGTTGTAGATCACTTCCTGGTTCTGCAGGTACTCATAGGTGCGCATGACCGTGTTCGGGTTTACCTGCAGCTCAACTGCCAGCTCCCTGACAGACGGTATCTTGTCATCTGGCGGCCATTTGCCCAGCAGAATGTGGTCGCTCACATAGGCGGCAATCTGCAGGTAAATGGCTTCATTATTCTTAAATTCCATAGAAACGCCTCCTGGTCTTAAATATCTTTTTCTTTCAGCCTGAAGTAGGCCGTTGCCCACAGGAGCAAACCCAGGCCCAGGGGCACAATGGCCAGCCAACCTTCTTTCTCCTCTGGGTAGAGCACCTTATAATACTGCTCGCCTTCCATGATCCCCAGGTTGGAGAAGGGGGAGGCATTCTCTAACTCCACCCCCAGCAACTGTTCCATGAAAAGCTTGTTCAGGAACATGAGAACACCGGCAATCACAAAAAAGAGGAAGGCCGTTTTAATGAAATGCCATTTGGCAAAGAAGATGGAGCCCCAGAAAGAGACGGCGTGCAGAAATAGAAAGAGCATGAGGAATACCAGTTTGTCATAATCCCCTGAGAACAGCGGCAGGTACTCTGGCTCCTGGGTGCCCCAGTCATCTAACGGCAGCACAGAGTACAGCACCAGGTAAAAGCAGGCACTATACACCACCTGGAATATGAGGAACGAGTACACCCACCCTACCAGGTATTTCTCTAAATGGGAGGCAGGCAGCGTGAGGGTGGCAATGGCCTTTTTCTTATCGCCCAGATCTGCAAAAACGGTGCTGGTGAAAATTGTTCCCGCTATGATCATGACCAGGGAGAACATAACAGACTGCCCCTGTAATGAAAAAGGTCCGCTCATGGCATACATCACAAACCCCATGATCAAGGCAACGAAACCAATCAGCACGGCTGTAGCCATGAGGTAATATTTGTAATGCTCAGCGGTATGTTTCATGAACAGCCGCCAGAACCGGGTCAGGTTAAATTGCATTTTGCAGATGGTTTGAGTTTAACAATTGGAGAATAGCCGGGTTGCCGCTAATGATGGCGTTGAAGAAGAGCTCCATGTCTACTTTGCTGTACACGCCCTCTGGGTTGGGCAAAATCACATTTACCCCTCTCAATGACTCTTCTGCATACAGCAACTGATGGTCTTGCGCGGAAGGCACTGTGGTAAACAGCAGTTTCTCAGAGATCTGGTCCAGTTCCTGGTTCACCACAATCTCGCGGTTGTGCACCACCACCAGCGTATCAATGAGGCTTTCCAGATCACGCACCTGGTGGGTGGAGATGATCACGCACCGCTCTTCTGTCAAAGCCGAGGCAATAATTTTCCTGAACTGCACCTTTGAGGGAATGTCCAGGCCATTGGTAGGCTCATCCATGACCAGCAGGTCTGTGTTGGTGGCCAGACCAAAGGCAATCATCATTTTTTTCTGCTGCCCAAAAGAAAGCTTGTCCAGCACCGCCTCCCGGGGTACCTCAAACTCCGCCAGGTACTGGTAAAACTCCTGCTCGCTGAACCTGGGGTAGAAGCACGCGGTGCGGGAAACATACTGCGTGGTGGTGAGGGCGGGAACGTAGATCTCCTCTGGCAGGAAATATAGGTTCTGCAGCACCTGCGGCCACCTTTTGGAGGCATCGGCACCGTCTATGGTACAGGTACCGGCGGTGGGGTACGCCAACCCGATCATGTTTTTCAGCAGCGTAGACTTGCCGGCCCCGTTCTTTCCCAGAAGCCCGTAGATGTGCCCCCTGGAGAGCGACAGGTTCAGGTTCTGGAAAAGCAGGTTCTTTTTCCGGTACCCGAAGCTCAAATTGTTGATTTGAATCATAGCCCTCTTTTACTGTATTAGTTATATAGTACACTACAAATGTACTAACCATCTCCACTTCTGCAAGGGCTTCCTGAAAATTATTTTTTTGTGACGCTGGCGCGGGCTCTAACACCTAAAGCGGCGGCAGGTTCGCCAGAAGGGTACTACTTTAATTAGGCAAGCTTTGCAGTGAGAACCGCTCTCCCTATTTTGGGTGTTTCCGGGCTGTTTTTCCCAAAACACGCCCAAACCAGTACCGGTCTGGGGCGTCCTTTTCTCACGTTTTATGGTGCCCGTACGCTGCAACCGCCAGCAGCAAAAGCTGCCCTGGGCCTTTTATTCCCTCAGGTATGCAACAGGGTGGCTTTAAGCTGAATGCACGGGAACCTTGGATTAGTTAATGAAGTCCACCTCTTCAAACCTGAAATATAATCATGACCCGGGCTGGAGAAGAAATAGCCCCTCATCAGAAACCTACCGTTCCCTTTCGGCTGCGCCGAAGGAAGGTGCCAGGAACGTGCAAGCGTCTCCCCTTCTAAACGGATTTCTGTTTCTGGCCTGTTTTTGGAAAAACAGGCCAGAAACAGAAACCAGATCAGGAGGCAGCAGGTAATGTCATATAGGAGAGGGCTGGCAAAAACCTACTGCTCCCGCCAAACGCCACCAAGCCCTCATCTGGGGGGTGCACCTTTGCGCAGACAGTTTCTGTTTTCCCCCTTTCAACCCATTTTCTACAACCTTCCTCTATCTGGATGATACAGCCGCTACTGAACCAAAATTTACCGGAGATTGATTTGAACCCCAGCGCCGCCACCCAAACGTTTACCCTGGCCATGGGCTGCTTCTGGGGCGCAGAAAGCCTGTTTGGCGCCCTTGAGGGAGTTATACGTACCAAGGTGGGCTATGCCGGTGGCACCACGCCAGCCCCTACCTACCGCCAACTGGCAGACCATATAGAGTCGGTTCAGGTTACGTTTGACTCTGAGGTGATTGCTTTGGGGCAGCTGCTGGAGGTTTTCTTCGCTCACCATACTCCCACCAAACCTCCCCGTAAAAGGCAGTACACATCAGCCCTCTTCTTTCATTCTGAACAGCAGAAGGAGCAGATGGAGAAAGCCCTGGCCCAGGCCGAAACCACCTTTGCCCTGCCTGTGCTGACGGAGCTCCTCCCCTACCAGACTTTTTATGACGCCGAAGAGCGGCACCAGAAGTGGAAGCTCCGGCGGGCACCTGAGTTCATGCTGGCGTTACAGAAGTATTACCCAAACTTTGGGGATTTTAACCAGTCTACTGCGGTGACCAGGGTGAACGGCTTCCTCAGCGGTTCAGGCAGGCAAGAGGTGCTGCTAGAGGAGCTTCCTATTCTGGGGCTTTCCTACCCCCTGCAAAACAAGTTGCTCACCCTCTTCCTGCACCAAGGGGGCTCGCCATGTGCTGTCTCCTGAACTGACTCCATTCCCATTCCCGCTCATGAAGGAGGGGTGGAGAACATTTATTCATTACCAAAGACCTCTCTAAAAGGAAAGAAGCTGTTTAGCGTTTTCTTTTTAATTACCGGCGCAAGCGTCTGTGGGCGCCATTTAAGACAGCGTCTGTTTTGGGGCTGTTTTGGGGAAAGCAGGTCAAAAACAGAACAGATTTTTCAGGCATTCTTGTGGTGAGATCGCTGCTAGAAAAGAATTTCCAGTAACTTTCCCTGAAACAACTGGTGCCATGTTCAAGAATTTTACTGCCGTTTGGGGGTTGATATTCATCTGTGGAATTGTCTTCCAATGCAGCCCGTCTCACTCTGCCGCTCCTTTTGCTACACGCAAAGCACATCTGCTGGTATTTTACAAAACAGCCGGGTTTTACCACAAATCCATTCCGGCGGGGTTGGCGGCCCTGCAGAAGCTGGGGCAGGAAAATGGCTTTTCAGTAGACACCACCAACAATGCAGCCCTGTTTACCCAGAAGAATCTGAAGAAATACCAGGCCGTGGTTTTCCTGAGCACCACCCAAGACGTTCTGAACCCCGCCCAGCAAACGGCCTTTGAGCAGTATATAAAAGCTGGAAACGGTTTTGTGGGCATTCATGCGGCTACAGATACTGAGTACCAATGGCCCTGGTATAACCAGTTGGTAGGAGCCTACTTTGAGAGCCACCCCGCTGTGCAGACCGCCATCATTGACGTGGTAGATAAAAACCACCCCGCCACTCATTTCTTACCAGACCGTTGGCAGCGCCGGGATGAATGGTACAACTTCAAGAACCTGCAGCCGGGGCTCCAGATTTTGGCTACCCTTGATGAGAAAAGTTACAAGGGAGGCACCAATGGCTACCACCCTGTCGCCTGGTGCCATGCCTTTGACGGGGGCAGAGCTTTTTACACTGCCGGCGGCCATACAAATGAAAGTTTTCAGGACCCTCTTTTCCTCCGGCACCTGTTAGGAGGCATCCAGTACGTGTTGCAGAAATAAAATCTCTTCTGAAGCTCTCATTGCTATTAAAAAAAACAGGAATCCGTTTTCGGGCTGTTTTCTCAAAAACAGCCCGAAAACGGATTCCTGCCTAAAAACTTCTTCCTTTTTACTTCACTATCAGCTGCGCAGTAGAAGCGGTGGCCCCCGTGATCAGCCTGATCAGGTAAAGCCCGGGTGCCAAGCGCCCGCCCTTGTCAGCTAAGGACTGGCTGATCTGTTGGCTTCCGGCGGCCTGTTTCCCCAGATGTTTCTCTTTCACCAATCTACCCACCTGGTCATACAGCTGTACCCGCACGTCTGTGGCGCTTTTCAGCTCGTACTGCAGGGTGATCTGGTTGGCGGCTACCGGGTTAGGGAAAGCGTTTAGACGCTGGGCCACGGCCCCAACGTCTTCCTTCACACTCAGGAGAATACCGTTGCTGTTCAACCGGCTGGAGGTGTACAAGCGGTATTCGCCGGGCTGTAGCGTAATAGCTTGGTTGACGTTGGTCACATTCAGGGCTTCGCCGGTAATGTAGTCATACCAGGTGCCTGTCTGCTGAAATCTTGGATCAATGGTTCCCGCTGTAATCCCGAAATTGCCCAGAACGGCTACTTTCATGTTGGCATCCTGCAAATGGATGGTCTTCAGGTTGTCTCCCAGGTTCAGGGTGAAGTTTTCTGTCTCAAACACCGGCTGGTTGATTTTCAGCTTGATCAGTCCGGCATAAACGTTGTAGAGCTCCCGCCGTTCGGCCACCGAATAGTAGTTCCACAAGATGGGCTTGTTCCCGGTGCGGCCATTCTGGTTGATGGAGATATCATACCCCACTTCGCCAAACTGCCAGAGCATTTTAGGGCCCGGAACGGTAAAGAAGAACGCCGCGGCCAGTTCCATACGCTGCAGGGCGGTATTGGTGTTTCTAATGCTGTAAGCACCCGGCGCGGTGCTCACCCTGTTCCCGTTGGTCAGCGCCTCATACATGAGCCGCTCCTCATCATGGCTTTCCATGTACCCCACCACGTGCGGACTGTTCCAGCCCCGCTGCTTGTACGAGATCCAGTTGAAGTTGCCATTGCTGGTATACCCTAACGCCGCCTGTTTGTAATTGTAATGCAGGTTGCCCCAGAGCATCATGCCGTAATTGGCCAGCACGGTTTCTTCACTGTTGTCTGCCAAATGCTCCAAGATGACATAGGCATCATTCTTCACGCTCCAGACATGGTCTGCCATACGCTTGAGAATGTCTACGCGGCTCTGGTCATACTGCCCCCAAGCATTCACATTGCCCAGGGTCTGTCTCTGGGTGAACCCCTTGGAGAGGTCAAAGCGGTACCCGTCAATGTTGTACTCTCGTAGCCAGAACTCTGTCACGCGGTCTACAAAATATTTGGTGGCGGCACTCTCATGGTTAAAGTCATGCCCCACGTTGTAGTCATGGGTGGGATCAGGGTTAAACCAGGGGCTGTTAGGCGTGGTTTTTCCGGTAGCCTGGTTATAATACAGCTGTACCATAGGTGACTGCCCGAAGGAGTGGTTCAGGGCAATATCCAGGATCACGGCCATTCCCCGCGCGTGGGCGGCATCAATGAACCGTTTCAGCATTTCTCTTGACCCGTAGTATTTATCTGGCGCGAAATAATACACTGAGTTGTAGCCCCAGCTCAGGTTGCCTTCATACTCCTGAATGGGCAGCAGCTCAATAGCGTTCACCCCAAGCCTGCTTAAATAAGCCAGCGTATCTGTGAGGGTCTGGTAGTCATGCTTCTCAATAAAGTCACGCACCAGCAGCTCATACACCACCAGATCGGTTTTCTTGGGCTTCTGGAAATTCTGCACCTGCCACACATACGGGGTCTGGTCTGTCTGGAAGACAGACACCATGCCGCTGGTTTTCCCGGTTGGGTAAGGCTTCAGGTTAGGATAGGTCTCTGCACTGATAAAGCGGTCTTCATTGGGGTCTAACACCTTCTGGGTGTACGGGTCCCCTATTCTAATGCTTTCATCTACCAGGTACTGGTACGCGTACTCCTGCCTGGGGGTGAGGTTATCTAGCTGCACCCAATACCTGGTGCCGTCTGGTGTACGTTTCATAGGGGTGGCCCCTACCTGCCAGTTGTTAAAGTCACCAATGGCATACACATTCTGCTTACCGGGGGCATACAGGTTCAGGAGCACACTGGTGGGGCTCAGGTACGTAACCCCGTCTTTGGCATTGGCGGGGAGTTCCTGCGTCTGCACAGGGGGGCGCACCACAAAATTGAAAGAGGTCTCAGCAGTGGTGGCCCCACTCACGGCTACCAGTTTCACGGTGTTTGGCCCGGCTGTAGTACCATTGAATGAGGCTGAAATAGTGGTAGCCTGGGCCTCCTCTTTGATTTTCACCCCATTCACATACAGCGCCAGGTCAGCCGTTAATGACGCAGTACCACTCACCTGAACGGTCTGGTTTTGATCTACAAAAAGCCCGTTGCTCCCCAACACAGGTTGGTTGAAGGTCACATTCAGGCTCCCCGCAGCATAAATAGGGACCTGTATGTCTTTGGCCCCCGTGTCTTTTCCTTCACGGGAGCCATCTGGGCTCCTGAACACAAACATAAGGGCTTTGATTTCCTCGCTGGCCGGCACGTTGTAGTAAGTGCGCGGGGTGAGGGTAATCTGGTACCGGTTGTTCCCCAGAGGCTGCATTTTGGCCGCAGCCAGGTTGGTGGTCCACCCGGCTTTCACATAGCGCCAGTCGCCCACTGAGGTGCTGAGGTTGGTCAGTACGCCGGTGTGGGCGTAGACGTCACCGGTAAAACCGGCCAGCCCGCCAGTCCCTTTAGAGGCGTCAAACGTGATGGTGACCGCTTCATTGTGGGTGGGATAGGCGGGTGACCAAGTCACAACCTGTGCTTTTGCCGTATACGCCAACAGTTGCAGCAACAAGCCAAGTATTCGGAACGTAGTTTTCATGCAATAGGCTTTAAGAGTTATGATGATGGAAAGATCAAGATGACCCTGCATCAAGGAAAACGATTTCCTTGCTAAATTATCAAAACTTTCTGTCAAATACCTAGTGTTTTTATCAACTTTCAACACAAGAAGATTCCACGGGGCCTGAAATTGCTTCTTCAGCTAAGAAGATGTAGTTTAAGCCTGTCCAACTGAATGATTATGCCAAAGGTATCCCCTTCATTACCGCTTGTTAAGCTAGACCCCTGGCTCACGCCGTATGCCCCCCAGCTCACCAAACGCTTAGAACGCTTTCAGGAAGAAAGAGCCGCTATTAAAAGGTCTGCCGGAACGCTGACCAATTATGCCAACTGGCACCGCGACATGGGCCTTCACTATGAAAAGGAGAACAACGGCTGGCGGTACCGGGAATGGGCCCCGGCGGCCCAGGCCCTCTTTCTGATAGGTGATTTCAACGGCTGGGACAGACAGCGCCACCCCCTCCGGCGGCAGGAGAACGGAACCTGGGAAGCATTCATTCCGGCTTCTGAGTGCCAGATCCAGCACGGGCAGCGGTACAAGGTGCACGTGGTAGGCGCCGACGGCTCTGCCCGGGACCGAATCTCCCCCTTCGCCTTCCGGTCCGTCCAGGACCCTGAAAGCTATGACTTCTCGGGTCAGGTATGGTGCCCTGACAAGAAATTCAAGTGGACGGACAAGAACTTTAAACCCACAGAGGTCACCGAACCGCTTATCTACGAATGCCACGTAGGCATGGCCCAGGAAAAGCACGGGGTGGGTACGTACCGGGAGTTTGCAGAGCAAATTCTGCCCCGCATCAAAGAGACGGGCTATAACTGCCTTCAGTTGATGGCGTTGGCAGAGCACCCCTACTACGGTTCTTTTGGGTACCACGTCTCCAACTTCTTTGCCCCTACCTCCCGTTTCGGCACACCCGAAGACTTAAAGTACCTGGTCAACGAGGCGCATGGCATGGGCATTGCCGTGGTGATGGATCTCATTCACGCCCATGCGGTCAAGAACGTGGCAGAGGGACTGGCAGACTTTGACGGCTCCGGGGGGCAGTTCTTCCATAAAGGGAAACGCGGGCACCACCCCGGGTGGGATTCCAAGCTTTTCAATTACGGGGTGCCAGAAGTGCGGCAGTTCCTGTTGTCAAACGTGCGCTACTGGCTGGAAGAGTTCCATATTGACGGCTTCCGGTTTGACGGCGTCACCTCTATTCTGTACCACCACCACGGCGAAGGCGTAGCCTTTGGGCATTATGACCGCTACTTTGACTCCTGGGTAGATGAAGATGCCATTCTGTATCTGCAGCTGGCCAATGAGCTCAGCCATGCCGTGAGAAAAGGCAGCATTTCCATTGCCGAGGACATGAGCGGCATGCCCGGCCTCTGCCGCCCCATAAAAGAAGGCGGCATTGGGTTTGACTTCCGTTTGGCCATGGGCACCCCAGACTACTGGATCAAAACCCTCAAACACAAGCGCGACGAGGACTGGAACCTAGATGAAATCTGGCACGAGCTCACCAACCGCCGCCCCCAGGAGAAAACAGTGGCCTACGCTGAATCTCATGACCAGTCTCTGGTGGGCGACAAAACCCTGGCCTTCTGGCTCATGGACAAAGACATGTACTTTCACATGCGCACCACAGACCAGAGCCCCGTGATTGACCGCGGCGTTGCGCTCCACAAAATGATCAGGCTTATTACCATGGCCCTGGGTGGCGAGGCGTACCTCACCTTCATGGGCAATGAGTTTGGGCACCCTGAATGGGTAGATTTCCCGCGGGAAGGCAATAACTGGAGTTACCAGTATGCCCGCCGGCAGTGGTCTCTGGTAGACAACGAGCAGTTGCGCTACCGGCACATGTGGCAATTTGAAAAAGAGATGCTGGCCCTGGCCAAGGAAAACCACCTACTGGAGCAGGGGCAAGCCCATAAGCTGCATCAGGACAACTTCAACAACGTACTGATCTTTGAACGGGCCGGGCTGATCTTCCTTTTCAATTTCCATGTCCAGAATTCAGTGCCTGATTATCTGTTCCCGGTACAAAACGCCGGCAGCTATGAGATCCTGCTGTCTTCTGACAGCCCGGAGACAGGCGGCCATGACCGCGTAGATACCCGCATCAAATATTTCACCCAACCCACCACCTACGGCCCCAGGTTAAGCATTTACCTCCCCAACCGCACAGCCCTGGTGTTACGGCGGGTAGACTAACATCTTCCTGTTTTCAGGCTGTTTTGGCCAAAACAGCCCGAAAACAGGAACACCAAACGCCATGTCAGGTACTAGCAAAGGCAGGTTGGCACCGGCTTCACTTTCCCCTACTCAGAGCTGAACGTACTTTTAGGGCTCAGGCATTTTTTGGACCCACTGCTGTTTCTGGCTTAGTTTTCTGAAAACAATCCCAAACCAGAGGCAGGCTATTCTCTCCAGTTAAACAAAGGGGTACCCTTCTGGCGCAGGCTTGGGTACTCCTCCAGAAGGCTGAACAACCTGCACAAAATTTAAAAGGCAGAGGCCTCCAATAAATGGAGGCCTCTGCCTTTTAAAACTAAAAATTGGTCCGTAAGTGTTAGTCTTCTTTCACCTTGAGCACAGCTGTTAAGGCCTCATACACCTGGGCAGCGGTCGCCTCCCAGGTGAGTTCCTGAATGGCTTCCTGGTTGGCCTCCACCATCTCCTGGCGCAAGGCATTATCCCTCAGAAGCTCCAGAATGTGTTCAGCCATGCCGGCCACATCATTGGGGTCACTGATACTGGCTTTGGGCAAGACCTCTCCGGCCCCGGTCTGGCTGGACAATACCACCGGAAGCCCGGCCTGGGTAGCCTCCAGCGCCGCTAAACCAAACGGCTCAGATACGGCAGGGAGGCAGAACACCCCTGAGGTTCTCAGTAAATCTACGGCCGCGTCTGAATCAAGGAAGCCGGTAAACGTAACAGATTCGGCAATGCCCAATTTCTGGACCTGGTGTTTGGCTTCCTCTAACTGCGGGCCGTGCCCTGCCACCACAAACTTCACTTCCGGGTCCTGCTTCATCACCTCTTTGGCCACTTTCAGGAACTGGAGAGTCCCCTTCTGCGCCACCAGGCGGCCCAGGAACGTTACTTGTTTTTTAGGTTCAGCAGAAGACACGGGAATAAACCGGCCCGAAAAGCCGTTGTACACCACCCGAATTTTCTTAGGGCTGATGCCGTAGCGTTTGATCATCATCTGGGCGGTACGCTCACTCACGGCAATCACTAAATCTGCCGCCTGCAATGCTTTCACCTCCAGCTCGTAGATCCACCCCCACGGGTGCCCAATCTGGCGGTCAAAAGACAGGCTGTGCACGTGTAGCACCAACGGAACTTTGCGCTGGGTCTTGATTTCAATTCCGGCCAGGAACGTCATCCAGTCATGGGCGTACACCACGTCAAACTCTTTGTGCGAGGCCAGACGCGCGGCAAAACGGGCGAACTGGATCACTTCAAAATTCAGGGTGCCTTTAGGGCCGGCCACATATTTAATCTCTGGTTGCTGCCTGGGGGCCTCTTCTGGGGTTACCTCTGCCACCGGGGCGGCGGCGGCGGCGGCGGTGACTCCTTCTCCTTCCTCCTCCCCTTCAGGCTGGTACTCCTGCCCTTCCAGATCCAGAGACTCACTGTAGGGGAACAAATTAGCTGGAACTCTGTGCGTATCCGCAAAGCGTTCAAAAGATCTTTCAACGGGGGCTTGTTTGATAGATGACAGGTCCAATGATCCCAACCCCAACACTTCCGCCTGTTCCTCCAGCACTTGTTCTTCTGCCTGGGGAACAATCATGGTCAATTCAACATCTTTTGCCAACGCTTCAGCTAAATGAAAGCAGGCTTTCCCCAAACCTCCATTTAAGACAGGCTGATCTTCCCAGCCCAACATTAGTACGCGCAGTTTCTTCATTTTTAACTCGTAATCAACTTTATCAGGGGCCAAAGGTATAGATTACCAAAAGCGCTACTCGCCTTCACAAAGATAGGCGAAGTAAATCTATTTATTTTTGATACTTTATCAATAAGAAATAAGAAGAACTAAACTTTCCGTATTTATGCAGCTTATATGGTGAACAAACACTTAAAGTTACAGTAGTGCGTTCTTCTTTATCATTTACTTTTGTGCATGGATAATTCAGTTCAGGATACTAATTACATGATCAATGACCTGGGGGCAAAACGGGAAGAGTTCTTTCCGGGTTCTGTCATTCAGGTTGATACCCACAACAGCTACGCTACCTTTCTCTGTGACAACCGGGTGGCCCTGCGGGTAGAGGCTGTTTCTGCGACCATCTTACGCTTTAGATTTGCGCCAGACGGCACCTTTGGCCGGGATTTTTCTTACGCCATTGCCCCTAACAACGCCTCCACCCCGGTAAAGCTGAAAGTTAAGGCACTTTCTGATCATTACCGCCTTACCACCAAAGAATTAATCTGCACCATCTCAAAAAAGGGCCTGCTTACCCGCATTCTGGACAAATCTGGCAACCTGCTCAATGAAGATGAGAAGGGCTTTCACTGGGAAGACCACAAAGAGTACGGCGGGGAGATTGTCAAGATGAGCAAGCGCGCGCAGCCACGGGAATATTTCTATGGCCTGGGCGACAAAGCCGAGAACATGAACCTGCGCGGCCGCCGCTTTGAGAACTGGGGCACTGACACCTACGGCTATACCAAAGGCACAGACCCGCTCTACAAGAACATCAACTTTTTTATGGGCCTGCACAACCGCAACGCCTACGGGATCTTCTTTGACAACACGTTCCGGAATTTCTATGACTTTGGCATGGAGCGCGACACGGTGGCCAGCTTCTGGGCGCAGGGCGGAAGCATGGATTATTACTTCATCTATGGCCCCACGCTCACCCAGGTTATTCAGCGCTACACCCTGCTCACCGGCACCCCAGAGCTGCCCCCACTGTGGGCCTTGGGGTACCACCAGTGCAAATGGAGCTACTACCCAGAGTCTGTGGTGAAAAACCTGGCCCAGGGGTTCAGGGAACGCCAGATTCCCTGTGATGCGCTGTACCTGGACATTGACTACATGGAGGGCTTCCGGTGTTTCACCTGGAGCAATGAGCACTTTCCAGAACCCGCCCGCATGGTGCGGGAGCTCAAAGAAGACGGGTTTAAAACCGTGGTTATCATTGACCCCGGTATTAAGATTGACCATGACTACTGGGTTTACCAGGAAGGGGTGCAAAATGATTATTTCTGCCGGCGCGCTGATGGCCCGCTCTACAAGGGAACCGTCTGGCCCGGCCTCTGCCACTTCCCGGATTTCACCCGCCAAGATGTACGTACCTGGTGGTCTGGCCTGTTTAAAGGTCTGATACAGGACGTGGGGGTGAAAGGTGTCTGGAATGATATGAACGAACCGGCAGTGTTTGAGATTGGCACGTTCCCCAATGATGTGCGCCTGCACATGGACGGGGAACCCGGCAGCCACCGCAAAGGCCACAACGTGTATGGCATGCAGATGGCCCGCGCCACGTATGAGGGGGTGAAGCAGTTCTCCTACCCAGACCGCCCGTTCACCATTACCAGGTCAGGGTATGCCGGTGTGCAACGGTTCGCCTCTGCCTGGACGGGAGATAACATTGCCTCTTGGGATCACCTCTGGCTGGCCAACATCCAGTGCCAGCGCTTGAGCATCTCCGGGATTTCATTTGTAGGCTCAGACATTGGCGGTTTCATAGAAACCCCAGACGGGGAACTGTACATCAGGTGGCTCCAGTTGGCTGTGTTCCACCCGTTCTGCCGCACCCACTCCTCTGGTGACCACGGTGATCAGGAGCCCTGGTCGTTTGGGGAGCCGTTCACCAGCCTGGCCCGCAAGTTCATTGAGTTGCGCTACCAGTTGCTGCCCTACATTTACACCACCTTCTGGCAATATGCCACCCAGGGTACGCCCATGCTGAGGCCGCTGTCTCTGCAGGACCAGCATGACCCTGAGTGCTACCACCGCATGGCTGAATTCTGCCTGGGAGACCATCTTCTGGTGTGCCCCATCACGGCCCCGGGTGTGGAGGGAAGAAACCTTTACCTGCCCCACGGGCAGTGGTACAACTTCTGGTCAGACGAGGTGGTCTTTGGCCGCCAGGAGGTTTGGGCAGACGCCCCGCTGGACCGGATTCCCATGTTTGTGCGGGCGGGGGCGGTGCTGCCCATGTACCCGGTACAGCAGTATGTGGGGGAGCTGGAGATTCAGGAAGCCACCCTGCATGTGTACTACAGTGAGTTCCCCTACATCAGCACGCTGTATGAAGACGGCGGCGAGGGCTATGGCTACACTGAAGGGGCTTACCAGCTCAAAACTTTCCAGACCGAACCCTCTGCCGCCTCCTTCTCAATTTCCCAGCAGATAGAAGGCAGCGGGGCGGCCGCGTACCCGCGCTACAGAATCATCATACACGGTTTGCCTGCCCCTACCGCCTCCGTGCTGGTAGACAACGAAGAAACCGTCTGGGAGGCCTCTGCTGACCAACGTGTGCTGGTGGTCACCGTCCCCAGCGGGTTCACCCAGATAAGCCTGCACTCGGTAACCGGTATTGCCTAAATTTCCTGTTTTAGGGCTGTTTTTCAGAAAACAGCCCTAAAACGCCCAACGCTCCATCAGCACACGTCTGATGGGGCGTTTTTTATGCCACCGCTGCGCAACCCCAAAGAACCCGCTACCATTCTTTTGAACAAAGGGGAGGCGCAACGCGGTAGACAGAGCTTGCCCTGGGCAGTCAGAACCTGCACTCACCAACCTCCCCCCAGAACAAAATCCGTATTTTCCCTTTTCTTCTCCTGTGAGTGTATGACTGGGACAAGGGCCTTTCAGGGCTTCTGTTTTTGGGCTGTTTTCTGAAAAACAGCCCAAAAACAGAAGCCCTGAGATGTGGGCAGACGCATTGGCCGGAAAGATAAAAATGCCGATAGTTTCAAAAATCAGCCTTCTCCCATTTCTATTCCTAAGGGAAATTTTAATAGAAAATAATGGCACGCCGCTGCCGGAAGGGTACGTATGAGCAGGTTCTGAAAACAAGCAAGAGGGGGCCCATCTGGTGCCCCCTCTTGCTTGTTTTCAGAACCTGTTTCAGGGTGCTATATATTTGAACTGAGCGCCAACTGGTACGCCCGCTCGTAATGCACCAGCAGCTTTTTCCAGTCAAACATCTCAGAGGAACTCTCCACTTTGTTACGCTGGTTAATTCGCTCTCTGCGGCTGAGCTCCACAATCTCCATTAAGTGATTGGTCAACTGCTCTGCTGACTCACTAAAGCCTTTTTCATGGCGGTCAATCACGTAAATCCCTTTTTCAGTGTACTTCTTCACGTGCTTCTTCACATAATCACCAAAGCCGGACAAATCACTGGTCACGGCCGGAATCCCGCTGGCCACACACTCCAGCGGGGTATAGCCCCACGGCTCGTAATAGCTTGGGAAAACCCCCAGGTGACAGCCCCGCACAAACTGCCCATACTCCATCCCGAACAGCGGGTTAGCCGGGGAGACGAAATCTGGGTGGTACACAATCTTTACCCGGTCATCTGCATTGTTCACCAGATTAGAGGCGCGCAGGAAGTGCAGAATATCATCTGTCTGGTCTTCTACCAGGTTGTGGGTTACCACCGGCGGCAACTGGTGGGTTTTCCAGGATTGCACGGTACGGCGGTAGCGCAGTTTCCAGTAGTCTTCAACAAATGAGTTCAGGTCCGGCACCTTGTGCTCATTGCTGGCGGCCGCCTCATAAAACAACCGCTCCCCCACCTGCTCCGTGATAGACTCGCAAGTCTCCTGTATCTCCTCCATGAGTGCCCGTGAATGCAACACCTGCGGGTTGATAGAGTGGAAAGGCCGTTTAGTGATAAAGAACATCACCACGGTCATGTCTGACTTGGCTTTTTTGAGGCGGTAGTTCAGGCGGGCCAGGGCTTCCAGGGTAAGGTCAAAGCCTTTGTTCCGGTACTCGTAACGCCCTGAGGTGAAGAAATAAAGGGTTTTGTCCAGGTTGAACGGAAAGCTCTGGAAAAAATGCCCCATCACAAACCGGTGAATCTTCTTCTTGTACGTCAAATGCAGGTTCTGGAACTCATGCAAGGCGGTGAACCTTCTGATATTCAATCCATTGGGCAGCACGGTATCCGGAATCCGGTCCAGCAGGTAGATACATTCCCGCACCGTCACCTCGCTCACGGTGGTAAACACATGCGCCCCATGCGCCGCCGCCCGCTCAATGGAGACGGCCGGCTCAATGTTGAAATGCCGCGCCTCCTGCTGCCAGTCAACTGAGGTGAGCTGGTCATAGAAGTTGGGGTCGTTCATGGCCAGGTAGCGCCCAAGCAGCGTGGCGTGGGTGGTAAATACAATCTTCACCGGCACCTGCTCCCGCCGCAAGTCTGGAATGCAGGAACCCACCATCCATTCATGGAAATGCGCCACCAGCTTCTTCGTTTTCTTTGACAGCAAAGACACGTACCGCTTCACCATACTGCCAAAGGCCAGCACCTGGTGCAACAGGTCTTCATTAGAGGTAGGAATGCGGTGGTGCTCCCACAGGAAATATTTGATAGCCGGAATGTCACTGAACGCGCTGTACGGATTGATCAGCACAATGCGCGGCCGACCGGTCACCAGCCAGGTGCCGTAATAAACCTCCACCCCCTGGGCTCTCAGTTCCAGCACCGCCTGCCCGTAAATGTCTGAGTAGTCATCTGTAGGCTCAAACTCGGCCGCCGCCTGGCTAGGGAAATAAGGCCCAATCAGACAATACTGGTCTCCCCAGTATTCCATCATGGCGGGTACTTTAGATCTGATGACCGTATAAATACCTCCAACTTGGTTGCAGGCTTCCCAGGCAATTTCAAGCAGATAAGGAGAGGCAGAAGTGGATTGAGGCATGGGATGGAATTTTTTGTGGTATTTTACTCAATATAGCGTTAAACGGATATAGTTTGTGCCGTTTATTTTTAGATTTCTCAACGCAAAAAGGCCCCCTGATGTTCTTTGCTCTTCACGCTCAGGGGGTTTTGAAGCAAAAATATTCCGGCGCAGCCGATGTTTTTTTTTGCCACAGCCCCACCTGCTCCCTTTGCGGCGGCGCGTCTCTGAACAGATTTCTATTTTCGCAGTATATTCACGGGCACGCCTGCCCTTAAAAAAGAGGCAAGCGGGAATCAATTCATCTGCAAAGGAAAAACTATGAGTACTGTATATGAGGGGCACGTGATCTGGGCCCAGGTAGACGCCAACATGCACCTGCGCCACTCTGCTTACGCAGACTTTGCCGCCCAGGCCCGTATTGCCATGCTGAATGATCTGGGGCTGGATTTTTCGGCGCTCAAGCGGCTGCAGCTTGGCCCCATTTTATTTAGGGAAGAGCTGCAGTACCTGCGGGAGGTAGGCATCAATGACACCGTCAAAATTCACTCGCTACTGGTCAAAACCAGGAAAGACGGCTCCCGCTGGTCTATCAGGCATGAACTCTACCGGTCAGATGGGGTGAAAGCGGCCATCATCAACGTTGACGGCGCCTGGATGGATGTGGCAAAGCGGAAACTGACGGCCCTGCCAGAAGACCTGGCCCGCCAGTTCCTGACCCTGCCCAAAGCCGATGACTTTGAGGAAGAGGCGGCCTAAACACTGGCTTAACCACTGGGTTCCTGCCTGACAGAGGTTGTCCTACTTCACGGTGAAACCCTTCCCCTCCTGCCAGATTTCTGTTTTCGGGCTGTTTTTTGAAAAACAGCCCGAAAACAGAAATCTTTGCCCCGTCCCCGTCATTCTTCCTTTTTCTCTGGATTCAACCGTATCTTTACTTTCTGTAGCCCCCACTACCCCTCAAGAAGTTACTACTGACCATATACAGAGAGAAAGCTGGCACGCATGCTGGGAGGTTTTTTCAAATCATTCAAGGCACAGATACAGGATTTTTGGCTGGAATTGGTGGGGTCTCCTGCCCAATTCTCGCTGGAGCAGCGTATTTACAACACGTTCTGCCTGATCACCCTACTGGCCGTCACCTATAACATACCGTTTAATTACGCGGTGGGCTTGTACTGGTCCTCCTTCCTGTCACTGTTCATGGTGGTGGTGCTGTCTTTTGCCTACTACCTCTCCCGCTTCAGAAACCGGCACCAGGTCAGTTTTACCGTGGCTGCCATCACGGTGCAGGTGGTCTTTGGGGTGAATTATTTTTTCAATGCCGGGATTAACGGCCCCACGCTGCTGCTGCTGGCCCTTTCTTACTTCCCTATTATTGCGGTGGCTCCCATGCGGCAGGGATGGGCCTGGTCTATGCTCAACCTGACTTTGCTGGCGGGGCTGCTCTGCTGGGAATATTTCTTCCCCGCCAGCATCTCCGGCCATTACGCCACCCGTGAAAGGCAGTTTATTGATGTGGCCTCTTCCTACATCATGGTTTTCATTCTGGTCAGAGTCTGCACGGTGTCTCTGGTGAAAAGCTACAATGCCGCCCGGGTAGCCTCTGAGCAGGCCGCCGCTGATCTGCTGGTGCTGAACCAGGAGAAGAACAAGCTTTTCTCCATCATCTCCCATGACCTCAGGGCCCCACTGGCCAATATTCAGGGTTACCTGCAGTTCCTGTTTCAGATGGACCTGCCCCAGGATACCCGCAGGGAGGTTCAGGCCCAGTTGCTCAGAAACACCCAGAACACCCTTGAAATGCTCACTAACCTGCTGTCCTGGTCTAAAAACCAGATGGAGGGCGTGTCTATAGCGGTTTCCCCGTTGCCCCTCTCCTCCCTGCTCCCCCCTACCGTAGACCTTTTCCGGGACATTGCCCTTGGGAAGGGGATTAGCCTTCACTCTTCCCTGGCCCCTCACCTGGTGGTCATGGCAGACACTGACATGGTGCAGCTGGTGGTACGCAACCTGATAAACAATGCCATTAAATTTACTCTGCCCGGGGGCACGGTACAGGTCACGGCCACGGAAGAAAACGGTTCCTGCCTGCTGCGGGTCACAGATTCTGGCAACGGCAAACCGCTGCAGCTTTCCCCAGACGTTTTTAAGCTCTCCGGAAAAATAACCTACGGCACCAGCAGGGAGAAAGGCGTGGGCCTGGGCCTTGTGCTTTGCCGGGAATTTGTGGAGGCCCAACAAGGAAAGATCTGGTTTGAGCTCCATCCCTCCTCTGGGGTCACATTTGTGGTGCAGCTGCCGCTGGCAGCCAAGGCGCTATCTGTTGCTGAACCCTCACGCCCGGCTGCCAAAATATAATGCCCCTGTTTTAGGGCTGTTTTCAGAAAAACAGCCCTAAAACAGGGGCATTAATCAATAGTTAGCAGGTAGCTACTCTGCCTTTTTCTGACTCACATAAAAGTTAGGGTCTACCTTTATGTCTGTGACGGCCGCTTTGGTTTTGGTGGTTTTCCATTTGGTGGTTACCGGCTCCAGCCATAGCTCCTTCTCCCCGGCCTGCACTTTCACCGGCAGGTTGAACCCGGACACGGTATTGGTCCAGCGGTAGCTGAGCCTGTTGCCTTCCAGCCTGTACTCCAGCACCGGAATGCGCACATCACGCAGGTACTGGTCAAAGAAAGGGTTCAGGTCACGGCCAATCTGCCGGCTCAGGTAGTTTTCAATCTGGGCAGAGGTCACGGTCTGGTGGTAGAACTCCTGGTTCAGCCCGCGCAGGATCTTCCGCCATTTCTCGTCATCCCGTACCACCTGCCTGAGCGTGTGCAGCATGTTCGCCCCTTTGGGGTACATGTCTCCAGAGCCGCTGGCATTCACGTGGTAGGGGCCAATAATAGGTTTGTCATTGGCAATGTTTCGCCGTAGCCCAATGGCGTACTCGCTCCCCGCCTGCTTGCCGTAGTGGTATTCTACAAAAATTGGCTCAGAATACGTGGTGAAGCTCTCATGCACCCACATATCTGCAATGTCTTTGTAGGTGATGTTGTTGGCGAACCACTCATGGCCACTCTCATGGATGATGATGTAGTCAAACTTAAGCCCCCAGCCAGAGCCGCTCAGGTCGCGCCCCAGGTAGCCGTTGCGGTATTTGTTTCCGTAGGTGACTGAGCTCTGGTGCTCCATGCCCAGGTACGGCACCTCTACCAGCTTGAAGCCGTCTTCATAGAAGGGGTACGGCCCAAACCAGTGCTCAAAGGCTTTGAGCATACGCGGTACATCTTTGAACTGCGCTTTAGCCTTGTCCAGATTGTCTCGCAGCACATAATAGTCACAGTCCAGGTTGCCCTTTTCGCCGGGGTAGACCTCAGAGAAATGCACGTAATCCCCCACGTTCACATTCACCCCGTAGTTGTTGATGGGGTTGGTCACTGCCCAGTGAAAGGTTCTGGAGCCGTCGGGGTGGTTTTCTACCTGGCGCAGACGTCCGTTGGAGACATCCATCAGGTTCTTGGGCACCGTCACCCTAATCATCATGCTGTCGGGCTCATCATACATGTGGTCTTTGTTAGGCCAGAACAGGCTGGCCCCCTCCCCCTGCACTGAAGTGGCAATAAAAGGGTTTCCGGCGGGGTCTTTCTTCCAGGTTACCCCGCCGCTCCAGGGCGGGTTCCGGCTCACTTTGGGCTTGCCGCCGAACTGCACCTCCACCGCATGCAAAGCCCCCACCGCCTGCTTCCCGGGCAGGGTGATGTACCAGGCGTTTCCGTCCTGTTTTACCGCCAGCTGCTGCCCGTTCTGGGTGACCTGGGTAATGCGCATGGGGGGCTGCAGGTCCAGCTGCATGACCTGCTGTGCTTTTAGCACTTTGTACCGCACCAGGTTGGTCCCGTGCATGGAACTGTCCTGGGGGTTCACTTTGATGCGCAGGTCATAATGTACCAGATCCCACCACGCCCGCTCTGGGGTGATGGAACCGCGCAGGGTGTCCTGGCGGGTGAAGGTGCGGTTTTTTTGTGAAAACGCACTGGTGCTAGAGACAAGCAGCAACAGGAAAACTCCTGCGGCATGGCAGGCGGAACGGGTAATCATATTGCATCTATTTAAAAAATACAGGAACAAGCACACATCCGTTTGCCCCAAAACTCTTGTTTCTGTTTTTGGCTTACTTTTAGAAAAACAGGCCGAAAACGCATTTTACAACGTTACAAAAAAAACGGCTGCCATTGGTATAACGGCACCTGATCCGGCAGTTTTTCCTGAAGAGCAACATCATTTCAGCCAGGAAATTTCTCGCCCGCAATCATCTACCGTTAGCCTCTGATTATGGCGCATGCTGATGAAGAACCTGGTAACGTTTCATGGAGCCTGAAGACTGAATCAATCCTGTAGCACAAGTTTGAAAACTCATGCCAGTGCTATGCAAATGACATTTACACAGTAAGAGGCTGTTTAGTGTTATAATAGAACAGCATCTGGCAAAGATTCTAATTTCTGTTTTAGGGCTGTTTTCAGAAAAATAGCCCGGAAACAGAAACCACTGGCTGGAAAAAAACTTACCCGGCAGCCTTTACCTGCCAGTTTCAAAAACATCAATCAGCATCTTTCTGTCATCTGCCTTACTCAGGTTATCTTTTGGCAATAAGGGTAATGCTGGTGCGGGACTGTGGACTTGTAACATAAAATGGTTGGGTCTCCAGCCTCGTTGGCAGCCGCTTACCAGCCGCTAAAATCCCTTTTGAAGGTGTTTTAAAACTTCAGCTAACTTAAATAGTAGTGTTTGAAGTCCTGCGCCTTGCAAACCCACCCAGTTTCTCAACCGTTACCACCCAACTTTTGGTTTATTGTACGGTATGTATGAGTTTCGCCCCATGGGCGCAGCCGGTAACCTAAACATTTTTGACGATGAATATATTTGACCTCATAGGGAACACACCGCTGGTAGACATAAGCCAGGTAAACCCCAACCCCAAGGTAAAGATCCTGGGGAAACTGGAAGGCCAGAACCCCGCCGGAAGCGTTAAAGACCGTCCCGCCTATGCCATGATCAAGAATGCGCTGGCGCGCGGGGACATCAAGCCGGGGAACCAGCTGGTAGAGGCCACCAGCGGGAACACCGGCATTGCCCTGGCCATGGTGGCACAAACGTTGGGGCTGCACATCACGCTGATCATGCCAGACAACTCCACGGCTGAACGGGTTAAGGCTATGGAGGCGTACGGGGCGAACCTCATTTTAACCCCTGCCGCCAAAACCATTGAATACTCCCGGGAGGTAGCCGAAGACATGGCCGCCCGAGAAGGCTATTATATGCTCAACCAATTTGGCAACCCAGATAATTACCAGGCCCACTATACCAGCACGGGCCCCGAGATCTGGCGGGGCACCCACGGGAAGGTCACCCATTTTGTATCAGCCATGGGCACCACCGGAACCATCATGGGCGTGTCCAGGTACCTGAAAGAACAGAATCCTGAGGTGCAGATTGTGGGCACGCAACCCTCTGAGGGTTCCAACATACCGGGAATCAGGCGCTGGTCACCAGAGTACCTGCCCCAGATCTATGAACCTTCCCGCGTAGACCGGCTTCTGGACATCAGCGAATCAGAAGCAGTCACCATGACCCGGCGGCTGGCCAAAGAAGAAGGGATTCTGGCGGGCATGAGCAGCGGGGGGGCTTTGCACGCGGCCTGTCAGCTGGCGCAAGAACTGGAGGAAGGGCTCATTGTGTTCATTGTCTGTGACCGCGGAGACCGGTATTTGAGCTCCTCCCTGTTCGGGTAAAGGTTTACGGGAATAAATTAGCCATTTTAGAAGGGAGGTGCGGTTGCCCAACTTCTAAGCTTGGACATACCTCAGAACAGAATTTGAATAGCGGTTAGAAACGTTTATTTCAAGGAGTCAAAAAACAAAAAAGCCTCTCCACATCTTGTGAAGAGGCTTTTTTATAAACCGGTGTGATCCCATTTGGATTCGAACCAAAGACCTACTGCTTAGAAGGCAGTTGCTCTATCCAGCTGAGCTATGAGACCATCGAAACAAAAATGAGTAATGGAGAATGTTTCTACATCCAACATTACTCATCTTTTTTCGTCGGGGTGGCAGGATTCGAACCTACGACCTCCACATCCCAAATGTGGCGCGATACCGGGCTACGCTACACCCCGAAACCTGCAATTACCAGTTAACCAACTAACCTAACCCTAACCTTTCTGGTGAATTGCGGTGCAAAGATATGAAATGAAATTCTCTTGTCAAAATAAATTTTCAGGAAAATTTCGCGGAGAGAGGGGGATTCGAACCCCCGGTACCCTTTAGAGGTACGGCAGTTTAGCAAACTGCTGGTTTCAGCCACTCACCCATCTCTCCGGGCAGCTCTTTCGGTTAAAGAGTGTGCAAATATAGGTGAACCCGCTTCACTTTAACAAGGCCGCCGCCAAAAAAATTTATACCCGCCGCCCCGTTTCCCCAGCATTTTGTTCTTTACCAGGGGCTTACCTGCTCAATTATTTTTGCAAAATAATCCTTCCCCCCTGCCGTTTTACCTCAAAACACCTGCGGGCGGCATACCGGGCCCAAACGGGGCGCTGTGTTAGCTGGTTTCTTTTTAACTTGCCGGTTCTTACCGTAGCTGCCCCTTACCCGGGTAGCCCGTCACTTCACGTTTGCCACCGTTTCGCCAATGACCTGGTACCTGCCGTTTACTTCTATAGAGTTCTTCCTGCTCCTCTTCTTTGTGGTGCTCTATGGCGGCTATCTTTACAGAATCAAACGGCTGGCGCACCAGTTTCACCAGAAGGCGAATGCGCTGTGGGTAAAGACGGTTCTCAGAACCCTGTACATGGGGTTGCTGATAGTGGCCTTGCTGGGCCCTTCCTTTGGGGCCATGACCAAAGAAATCAGAACCAACGGCAAAGATGTGCTGATTGCCGTAGACCTTTCTCCGTCTATGAACGCCACAGACGTGCCCCCCTCCCGGCTGGAGAAAGTCAAACAGGAAATAAGGGAGTTTCTGGTGCAGTCCAACGCTGACCGGGTGGGGCTGATCGGGTTTTCCTCAGAAGCTTTCATGGTCACCCCGTTTACCTATGACAACAGCGCCCTGGAACTGTTTGTGCAGTCACTGCGCACGCCGCTGGCCCCCCCAGAGGCTGCCCGGCTCACCCCGGCCCTGGAGTTGGCCGCGCAAAAGTTCAGGGAATCAGATACCGGCAGGAGCACAGAAAGGTCTAAGATTCTGGTCATTTTTACAGATGGGGAAACCTTTGGCGAAAACACGAAAGCGGCTACCGCTCCCCTGGTGAACCAGGGAATACATGTGTTCACGGTAGGGACGGGCACCTATGAAGGCGGCAAAATTCCCGAAGGGCGGGGATTTAAGCAGGACCAGGACGGGAACACCGTGGTCACCAGGCTGGTGCCCGAGGCGCTCCAGGAAATAGCCCAGCGAACCAACGGCAGCTACTATGAGATCAACCAGAGCATCAGTGAGCTGCCCAGGCTGGTCAGTGCGGTCAATGCCGTCCAGAGCGAACTGCGCCAGACCAAGGTGGTAGAAGTGGCGGCCAACAAATACCTGTACCCGTTGCTGGTGGCTCTGTTCCTGATTGTGGTTGATGTGTTATGGACGTTACAAGTACTTAAAATATGAGCTACTGGTGGTTGGTTCTGCTTCTCGCCTTCTCCCCGCTGGAGGGGCTGCAGCGCATTGCGCTCCGCAATCAGTATGCCCGGCAGGCAGAGGCAGCCTTCCAAAGAAAAAATTACCTGCAGGCGGCGGCCCTATATGAGAAAGTGGCCAAGGCCGAAGGGGACGCACCGCTCCTTCCTGTC
The DNA here is from genome assembly GCF_014138425.1 of Rufibacter ruber. Classification (NCBI taxonomy): domain Bacteria; kingdom Pseudomonadati; phylum Bacteroidota; class Cytophagia; order Cytophagales; family Hymenobacteraceae; genus Rufibacter; species Rufibacter ruber. Next base: position 57,507 of record NZ_JACJIQ010000009.1, on the reverse strand, counting down.
CGGTTGAACCTTGCCCACAGTTATTTCCAGCTGCACAATTTCAGCAAAGCCTCCCCCCTCTACCGCGCCTTGCTTAAAAGCGCCTCAGACCCGGGTTTGAAATCTATGGTGGCCAACCAGCTGGCGGTCATTGAGGCTGAAGAGGGGAACTACACCAAGGCGCTGGCCTTCAGCAAACAAGCCCTCATTGCCGATGAACTGAACCAGGAGGCCCGCTTCAATTATGAGCTCCTACAGAAATACCTGTTGCTGCACCCAGAAAAAGGGGAGCAGCTGCCGCCTCCGCGCAACCAAAACGGCAAAGGCAGGCAGAGCGGAAGCCCCTCTACTGGCACCTCACAAGGCCAGACACAGGCGGGCGGTAGCGGCCAGGAACCAGCGGGGGGCAAGACCGCTTCTGCCAACAACGGCCAAACCGGTCAAGATCAGCAACGGGCCCAGGGAGACAGCCCCGGCACCCAACGCGGACAAACCCAGAACCAGGGGAATGGTGCTGGCGCAGGCGGCAGCGGCGGCAACCGCCCCGGCGGCCAGAACGACGCCCTGCTGCAGACCCGTTACGAGCGCCTCCAGAAAATCAACCTCAGCCCTGAGAAAGCCCGTCAGCTCCTGGATGCCATGCGCCAGGAGGAAACCCAGTACCTGCAGCAGCTCCCCCGTCGCAGAGCCCCCAAAAAAGATGACGGCTCCCCTGACTGGTAATATGCTTCCGTGCGTTTTCGGGCTGTTTTGGCCAAAACAGCCCGAAAACGGAAAGGCGGTGTCCCTTCTCCCGCTGGGAGAAGGTTAGGATGAGGGAAAAGGCTACTCAAGTGGCAAAAGCCGAAGTTCTTGCCAGACCTCACAGGATTTGAAAACCTGTGAGGTCTTTTAGTTGCAGTTGCTTCTGGCCCAGACACTCCAGACGCTACGAGGTCTTTTGAAAAGGCCGTTTGCTCATGGTTGATTGCTGAAAAGAAGTGCGGTCGCGAGTTTTCAACTCGTGCCTTGAAGTGGCGCAAGTCTCCAGACCCGCCGGGAATCAGGGCCGGGATTAACTTTTTTTTAGTTCAGCAGCGAGAGCAGGAAAAATGCCCTAAATCTGTGGTTTCGCGGCGTTCCCGCGAAGGTAGGCTGGAGACTACCCGGCACATGGAGGCACGAGTCTGGAGTCTCGCGCCAGTACTTTGAACAATCAGCCATACGCAATCAGCTATTTCAAAAAGACCTCGTAGCGACCGGAGTGTCTGCGCCAGCAGCTGTTGCAGCCCTATAAAACCCACCGCCTCTACCCGTGCAAAAGTTTCTATTCTGTTTTGGGGCTGTTTTCAGAAAAACAGCCCCAAAACAGAAGTTCCTCCTCCGGCAATTCCGCCAGAAAAAACCTCGACAGACGCTACACCTTACGGGCATCTTTCTTAAACTTGGGCACAATAGAACCAACACAGCCTAACAAGCGTTTGCTTTTTAACAGCAAGACCTGTAATTTCAGACCATCAAACTAGAAAACACTACTTATATGCAAGTAAAAGAAGTATATGTCATTTCTGCGGTGCGTACCCCCATCGGGAGCTTTGGCGGCGCATTGGCCAGTTTATCTGCCACGCAACTGGGCGCCATTGCCATTAAAGGCGCGCTGGAGAAAGCCGGCGTTGACAAAAGCCAGGTGCAGGAAGTGATCATGGGCAACGTGCTGTCGGCCAACCTGGGCCAGGCCCCGGCGCGGCAGGCGGCTATTTTTGCCGGACTGGGCTACGAGGTAGAGTGCACCACGGTGAACAAAGTGTGTGCCTCTGGCTCCAAGGCCATCATGTTCGCGGCGCAGGCCATTATGCTGGGTCACAAAGACGTGATTGTGGCGGGCGGCATGGAAAGCATGAGCAACGTGCCGTATTACCTGGACAAAGCCCGCTTCGGGGCGAAAATGGGGCACGGCCAGATGATTGACGGCCTCATCAGAGACGGCCTCTGGGACGTGTACGGCGACTACCACATGGGCAACGCCGCCGAGAATACCGCCAAAGAGCTAGGTATTACCCGCGAAATGCAGGACGAGTACGCCATCAGCTCATACCGCAAGGCGGCCGAAGCAGCCAAAGGCGGTTTCCTGAAAGACGAGATTGTGCCAGTTGAGATTCCGCAGCGCGGAAAAGACCCTATCCTGGTCACCGAAGACGAAGAGTACAGCAAAGTGAACTTCGAGAAAATCCCGGGCCTGCGTCCGGTATTTGACAAGGAAGGCACCGTGACCGCGGCCAACGCCTCTACCCTGAATGACGGCGCGGCGGCCATTTTGCTCATGAGCAAAGAGAAAGCCGAGGAACTGGGCGTGAAACCCATTGCCAAAATCAGGGGCTTCGCCGATGCCGAGCAGGAGCCTAAATGGTTCACCACCACCCCCGCCCTGGCCATTCCCAAAGCGTTGAAAGTAGCCGGCGTGGAGGCGTCTGAAGTAGACTTCTATGAAATCAATGAGGCGTTCTCGGTGGTTTCACTGGCCAACAACCAGAAACTAGGCCTGGAAGGCGGCAACGTGAACGTGTACGGCGGCGCGGTTTCTCTGGGTCACCCGCTGGGAGCCTCAGGCGCTAGAATTGTCACCACCCTCTTGAACGTGCTGGAGAAAAAAGGCGGCAAGATTGGCGTGACCGGCATCTGCAACGGCGGCGGCGGTGCCTCGGCCATTGTGCTGGAGAAAATGTAGCAGCCTGCAGAACTATACTAATCCTGAAAAGCCTTACGTTTTATGTAAGGCTTTTTTTATGGAACCAATGAGAACCTCTCTCCCTCGCCTTCCGGTGAAGGTGGGCTGTCTTCGGCCTCTGGCCGAGTTCTCGCCTATTTTGCTAACTTAATTATGGGCGGCATGCAACTGGTAATACAATCTATGGAGTTGAGCGAGGGTTTCTGGAGTTGAGCGAGGGTTTTGTGTTTTAGTGCAATCCGGCCGCGCGGCGGACAGATCTTTTCGCGTTTTCGGGCTGTTTTTCCAAAAACAGCCCGAAAACGCGAAAAGGCCCTTCCTGAAATCAGAGCGGCCTTGGTTGCTACAAATCCAGGCGATACTCTCCTCTACCAAACGGACGTGGGAGACTTTCGGCTGGCGCGTACCCACAAGCAGCAAAGGCGAGGGTAAAACGCGTGGGCTTAACGAAACAGATTTGGGGAACAGTTAAAGCACTTACCAGAAATTATTTCTGTTTTGGAGCTGTTTTTGCAAAAAGAGGCCTAAAACAGAATACATAAGCGACCATGGGCCAGCGGGAAACGGCGCGGCCCTGGTTTTGAAAAGATGAAATCCCGTTATTGCTTTGCAGACATGAAGAAACTTCTCTTTCTAGGTATTGGTATGATGCTGGGCATCGGGCTTGCCCGCCCCGCGCAGGCGCAGACGCGGGTGGTCACCTACTATGACTCGCTGCAGTCGGCCATCAAAGAGGAGTACTACATCAAGACCAAGCCAGATACCGTGCTGCACGGCTATTACCGCAAATATTACACCACCGGCGAGCTCCTGGCCCTGGTAAAAGTGGTAGACGGCAAGCGCGACAGCCTGTACACCGAGTTCTCCCAGGACGGGAAACCCTCGCTCATCATTCCGTACAAAGACGGCAAACGCAACGGCACCTTTGTGAGCACCTACCCCAACGGCAGCAAACTGCAGGAAGGCCAGTACGTGAATGACGTGCAGAGCGGCCTGTTCAAAAACTACTATGAAAGCGGCCAGCTCAAGCAGGAGGCCACCATGAAAGACGGGTTCCCTGAGGGGGTGGTGAAAGAGTATTACCCTTCCGGAAAACTGAAGTCAGAAATTACTTACCAGAACAAGCAGCAGAGCGGTCTGGCCCTCACCTACCACCCCAACGGCGTGAAAGAAACGGAGGCCACCTACAAAAACGGCATGCTGATTGGCGACGTGAAAACGTACTATGACAACGGCCAGCTGGAAACCGAAACCTTCAGCGCCGCCCCCACCAAGCCCGCCCGCTTCAAAAGCTACTACCGCTCCGGCAAACTCATGACCGAGGGCAGCGTACTGGCGGGCAAGCCCGAAGGCCCTTCCACCTCGTACTATGAGAACGGCCAGAAACGAAGCGCCCTCACGTTCAGCAAAGGCGTTAAAACAGGCCTGGCCCAGTACTGGGACGAAAACGGAAAGCTCAAAGAGGAAATCAAGTACAGCAACGGCGAACGGGACCGTAAAATCACCCGCTACTACCCTTCCGGCGCCGTGGCCGCGCAGCAGGAGTTCAAAGACAACAAACCCTTCAGTACCTGGCAGGAATTCTACGAGAACAAGCAGCTCAAGCTCTCTGAACCCTACAAGAACGGCCGCATCAACGGCGAGCGCCTCACCTACCATGACAACGGCCAGGTAGCCACCCGCGCCACCTACCTCAACAACAAAATCCTGAACTCAGAAATCACCTACTACCCCAGCGGCAAAGTCAAGTCAGAAGCCCTGTACAAAGACGGCCTAAAATTCGGGACGTTCAAGCAGCTCTACGAGAACGGCAAAACCGAAAAAGCCGGCGCCTACCGCAACAACCGCGAGACCGGCTCCTGGAAATTCTTCGACGAGAGCGGCAAACTTCTTAGAACCGTGGAGTACCGCAACGGCCAGGTGCAGTCTGAGAAGAAGCACTAGAATTGCTGATTGTTAATTGCTGATTGATTTTCTGTTTTCGGCCTATTTTGGCCAAAACAGGCCGAAAACGCCGTAGCGGCGTTACCCTGTAACGCCGTGTCTCCATGCAACAAAACCGCCCCTTCCTGAACAGACCATCTTCAAAGCTTAAAATTATCTACTCAACGGCGCTTGGTAGGTATTGAAGCGTACGCTGTATTGTGGCACCACGTCGTTACAGGGTAACGCCGCTACAATTCTGGTTTTCGGCCTGATTTTCAGAAAACAAGCCAAAAACAGAATTTCCGCCCTGCGGATTCCTGCCCTAAAATTTCCCGCATTGCGTTTTCTGCCGTACTTTAGCCGTCTAAACCAGACATGAACTGACTATGACGGACGCTACGCACACCGCCCCAATCCGCACCGATTGGTCTATGGAGGAAATCCGCGCCATCTACTATAAACCCGTGTTGGAACTCATTGTAGAAGCCAGCCAGGTGCACAAGCAATTTCAGGCCACTGGCGAAGTGCAGGTGTGCACGCTCCTGAGCGTAAAAACCGGCGGCTGCCCCGAGGACTGCGCTTACTGTCCGCAGGCCGCGCGCTACCACACAGATGTGCCGGTGCACAAGCTGTTGAGCAATGAAACCGTTCTAAAAGCCGCCCGGGAAGCCAAAGAAGGCGGTTCCACCCGCTTCTGCATGGGCGCCGCCTGGCGCGAAGTGCGCGACAACCGCGATTTTGACCGCGTGCTGGAAATGGTGGAAGGCGTGAACGAACTGGGGCTGGAAGTGTGCTGCACCCTGGGCATGGTCAACGAGTACCAGGCCGAGCGTCTGAAACAGGCTGGTCTCTACGCGTACAACCATAACCTGGACACGTCTGAGGAAAACTACAGCAACATCATCACCACCCGCACCTACGGCGACCGCCTCAACACCATTGACAACGTGCGCAAAGCCGGTATCTCAGTCTGCAGCGGCGGCATTATTGGCTTAGGCGAAACCGATGATGACCGCATTGCCATGCTCCACGTGCTGGCCAACCTGGCCGAGCATCCAGAATCTGTTCCGGTAAATGCGTTGGTGCCCGTTGAAGGCACGCCGCTGGCCGAACAGCCGCGCGTGAGCGTCTGGGAAATGGTACGCATGATTGCCACCGCCCGTATTCTCATGCCTAAAACCATGGTACGTCTGTCGGCGGGGAGGCAGGAAATGCCGGTGAGCGAGCAGGCGCTGTGCTTCTTAGCCGGGGCCAACTCCATTTTCTCCGGTGACAAGCTGTTGACCACGCCCAACCCTGGCTTCGCCGATGACAAAGCCATGTTTGAGCTGCTGGGCCTCACCCCGCGCAAGTCTTTCAAAACCGAAACCGCCTGCGGTGGCACCATGCCCGCCCCTGCAGAAGCTATTCCCGCTGAACTAGCTGCCCAATAATTTACTGCCATGAAGGTGCCGGAACGTCTGTTGCAGCAACTGGAAACCCGTGTCCAGCGCGGCATCCTTCGGCAGCTGACGTGCCCGCCCGCGGGCTTAGTGGATTTCAGTTCCAATGATTACCTGGGCCTGGCACAATCAACGCAACTGGCCCGGCTCATTGCAGAAGAACTGGACGGCATTCCCGCCCACGGCGCCACCGGCTCAAGGTTGTTGAGCGGCAATTCGGCGTACGCCGAGGAACTGGAAACTGAGATTGCCGCTTTTCACCGCGCCGAGGCGGCCTTGCTGTACACCTCTGGTTACGCGGCCAATTGCGGTTTTTTCTCCTCGGTGCCGCAGCGCGGCGATACCATCTTCTATGACGAGGCCAGCCACGCTTCCATGAAAGACGGCATTAAACTCAGCTTCGCGCAGAGTTTCCCGTTTAAGCACAATGACCTGGAGGACTTGAAGAAGAAACTCGGCCGCGCCCAAGGCGAGGTATACGTGGCCGTAGAATCGCTCTATTCTATGGACGGGGATTTCGCGCCATTGACTGAGTTGGCTGAGCTGTGTCAGGAGCACGGGCTGTACCTGGTGGTAGACGAGGCGCACAGCAACGGCCTGTATGGATCAAACGGCGAAGGTTTGGTGTCGGCGCTGGGGCTGGAGGATAAAGTGTTTGCGCGGGTCATGACCTTCGGGAAAGCCGTGGGTTGCCACGGGGCCGCCGTGGTGGGTGCGAATGAACTGCGGCAGTTTCTGCTTAACTTCAGCCGTCCGTTTGTCTATACCACCGCGCTGCCGCTGGCGTCATTGGCGGCCATTAAGTACGCGTACCGGCTGCTGCCCCAACTTTCCGCTGCGCGGAAGCAAGTGCAAGACTTAGCCAACTATTACCAATCGCTCACGCGAAACGAGAAACCTGTTTTCGGCCTGTTTTCTGGAAAAGAGGCCGAAAACGCAAGTCCCATCCAGGCCTGGCAACTGCCGGACCCGGTGGCACTTCGGGCGTTAGCCCAACACATACAACAAGCGGGCTTTGACGTGCGCCCGGTGTTCAGCCCCACCGTTCCGGCCGGAAAAGAACGGCTCCGGTTAGTGCTGCACGCCTTCAACACCCAAGCCCAAGTACAAGAACTATGGAACCTGCTTACCCTTTAGACCCTAAACGCTACTTCGTGACCGGCATTGGCACCGACGTGGGCAAAACCGTGGCCGCCGCCATCCTGACCCAAGCCCTGCAAGCCGACTATTGGAAACCTATTCAGGCCGGTAACCTGGAAGACTCAGACACGCACGCGGTGCAGCGTTTGGTCACCAACCCCGTTTCTACCTTTCACCCGGAGGCCTACAAGCTCCAGATGCCCGCTTCGCCCCACACGGCCGCCGCCGCCGAAGGCATCAGGATTTCCTTAGATGAGATCCAAGCCCCTGCCACCAAAAACCATTTGGTGGTAGAAGGCGCGGGTGGCTTGATGGTGCCGCTGAACAACAATGATTTGGTCATTGACCTCATTCAACAGCTGGGCCTGGAGGTGATTCTGGTGTCCAGAAATTACCTGGGCAGCATCAACCACACGCTGTCGGCGGTAGAGGTCTTGAAGTACCGCAAGATTCCGGTGGCGGGCATCATCTTCAACGGCGTGCCAAATGCGTCTACCGAGGACTTTATCTTGTACTACACCAAACTGCTGCGGCTGCCCACCATTTTCTGGGAAGACGAGTTCACCCCAGACGTGATTACCGGCTACGCCCAGACTTTCAGGGAACATTTTTTACCGTCTGCCCATGAGCTTAGCCCAGCGCGATAAAGCCATTCTTTGGCACCCGTACACCCAGATGCAGACCGCCCCGCTGCCCATTGGCATCACCCGCGGCGAAGGCGCATTACTCTTTTCCGAAGACGGGAAAACCTATCTGGACGCCGTTTCTTCCTGGTGGGTGAACATTCACGGGCACGCGCACCCGCACATTGCCCAGCGCGTTTCCCAACAGCTGCAGACCCTGGAGCACGTGATATTTGCGGGCTTCACCCATGAGCCGGCGGTACAGCTGGCCGAGCGACTGTTGAGGCTTTTGCCCAGCAACCAAGCGCGCGTTTTCTATACGGATAACGGCTCCACCGCCGTGGAAGTGGCCCTGAAAATGGTGCTGCAATACTGGTTCAACCAAGGCGTGGAGAAAACCAAAATTATAGCCTTCGAAGGCAGCTACCACGGCGACACCTTCGGGGCGATGAGCGTGAGTGAGCGGTCGGTGTTTACGCGTCCGTTCCAGCAATATCTGTTTGACGTGGAATTCCTGCCCGTGCCGGTGCCCGGAAAGGAAGAACAAACCCTAGCGCGTTTGCAGGAGTTGCTGCAGCACGAAGACATAGCCGCTTTCATCTTTGAGCCATTGGTGCTAGGTACAGCCGGTATGGTGATGTATTCGCCGGAGGTGCTAAATGAATTGCTTCGGCTCTGCCGAAAACAAAAGGTGATGACCATTGCCGATGAGGTGATGACGGGCTTCGGGCGCACGGGCAAACGGTTTGCCATGGATTCCCTCACGGAACAACCCGATGTGATGTGTTTCTCCAAAGGCATCACCGGCGGCACCATGGCGTTGGGTGTGACCACCTGTACCCAGGAAATTTACAACGCTTTTCTGAGCCAGGACAAGACCAAAGCCCTTTTCCACGGCCATTCTTACACCGCTAATCCGGTGGCCTGCGCCGCTTCTCTGGCCAGCCTTGATTTGGTGGAGGCCCCGGAGTTTCTGCAGAATCTGGAGCGCATTACCGCTTCTCATGCGGCGTTTGCCCAGGAGTTGGCAGGGAAAGAAGGCATTAAAGAGGTTCGGCAAACGGGCACCATTCTGGCCGTGGAGTTTGAGGTGGGCGAGACGTCTTACTTTCACAACCTGCGGGACGTGCTGTACAACTTCTCTCTGGAAAACGGAGTGCTGCTGCGGCCGCTGGGGAACATTGTCTATGCGCTTCCGCCGTATTGCATCACGACAGAGCAGTTGGCGCAGGTATATCAAACCATGGAAGGCATGCGGCAGCTGATAGTGGCCCGTGCGTTTTAAGGCTGTTTTGGGAAAAACAGGTCAAAAACAGGAAATAGCATAATGCTTGACGTAAGTATCCGCTTATGTCTTCATGTCTTACCATACTGCAGAGTCAGCACCGGCAAATACTTGTTGAGGAGAGGGAACGCGCCTGGTTTCATTTCCAAATTCTCTTTTGTCCTCCTGAAAGGATCTTGTGGGCGAACTAGAAAAGCTGGAGCCATTCTAATTAGATGGCTGTTTCAGTTTTACTGCTCAAGTACTTGAGCAAAGAAATCACGGTATTACAGTTCGCCCACAAGATCCTTTCAGGATGACAAAGAGGGGGTCAGGTTAGGTAGGTGGTAAAGTCAGGTAAAGTCAGTAAATTCATGTAAAGTCACGTGACTGCTTGGTGCAACCGGTTTAAGGAAGCACTGCGTCAATTTGTGTCTTACCTTTGCCGACATGAAGGGCCAGCAAGGCAGTCATGATAGTGCGTTTTAGGCCTCTTTTTCAGAAAACAGCTCAAAAACAGATGCAGCAGAAGCAGGAGCAGGAATGGATTGTGATTCGGGGCATGGGCTCCATCTCTGGTTTAGGTTGTTCCCGCACCGAAGTGATAGAAGCGTATACCACTGGCAGAACCGCTTTCACGTATCTTCCTGAACTAGGTTTATACACCCCGGTTGCCCCTCTTTCGCCTTCCGGCGAAGCCGCTTTGCACGCGCTCCAAAAAGAGAACCCTGTCTATGGAACGCTAGACCGAACGGTGCAAATGGCCATGGTAGCCGCCCGCCAGGCAGTAGCGGAAGCAGGTTGGGAAGATACTTCTGAGTTTCCTATTGGCATTAATATTGGCTCCTCTAGAGGCGCCACCGGGTTGTTTGAGCAGTTCCATGCAGAGTTTCTGGCAAAACCTGAGCTGCGGCTCTCCCCTTCCGTCTCACCCAGCACCACGCTGGGCAATGTGGCCAGCTGGGTGGCGCAGGATTTACAGGCAACTGGCCCTGTCATCAGCCACTCGGTCACGTGCAGTACGGCCTTGCAGGCGTTTGCCAACGGGGTGGCGTGGTTGAAATCAGGCATGGCGAAGAGGTTTCTGGTAGGCGGGGCGGAGGCTCCGCTGACCCCGTTCACCGTTGCCCAGATGAAAGGGATAGGCATTTATTCCAAGCTGGCCGCTGAACATAGGCCTTGCCGGCCCTTGAACCAGGAACAGAACACCTTTGTGCTGGGCGAAGGGGCCGCGGTTTTTGCGCTGGAACGGATGACGGAAAATGAGATAGCGGCCTTAGGCCTCTCTGAAGTGGTGGTAGTGAGCGCTGTAGGTCTGGGCATGGAGCAAACACCATCTAAAACGGGCCTGACCCCAGATGGCCAACATTTCCAAAAAGCCATTCAGCAGGCACTTTCCCTGGCCCAACGCTCCCCCGCAGAGATAGATGCGGTGGTGGTGCATGCCCCTGGTACCAAAGCGGGAGACAAAGCAGAAATGACGGCCTTGAACCAGGTGTTTCACCAGAGACTCCCTTCCCTTTATAGCAACAAAACCAGAATGGGCCACAGCTTAGGGGCTTCGGGGGCTTTGTCTGCTGAGATGGCTCTGCTGTTACTCCAGAACATTCCCCTTGAACCGCTTACCCCGGCAGATGGTGTTTCTACCGCGGCCAATCCTTTCCGGCACCTCCTGATCAACAGCGCTGGCTTTGGCGGCAACAGTGCCAGCTTACTTCTCTCCAGGGTGAGGTTTTAATGCAGTTCCTGCTGGGGCAAAGCGACCTACTCTCCTCTTCTTTGCTGTTTTTGGGCTGTTTTCCGAAAAAGAGGCCAAAAACGGCCCCCATCCTTAGTAAGCTCCATACCGGACTTACAGGAGGCGGCACCGCTTCTTCTAATCAAGAGTTGGCTAACCAAATGCCTTAGCAAAGAAAGGCTACTTGGTTAGCACCTGGCTTTCTCTTGCATGCCTTCTGTGGCGTGGTTAAAAGGTATGAATACTTCTAAAGATCCTTATTTCAACCCTTTTCTTTTACCATTTCCCAGCACAAATCTCTCCTTTTCCAACTGTCTCTCCCTTTATAAATTTTCAGCTACTACATTATACATTCTCAATATATAAAATTCCAAAAGGAATAACGGGTTTATTCATCCTCCAAAACCCAGCCATTCAACGTGATTTTTATCCCTTTCAACGATTTTCCAAATCCCCGCTGAAACCTTTTAAGAAATTGGATCAATTCAACATTTTCATTGGATATCCTTTATGTCAAGTCCAAGTTTCCCTCATCACGGGTCTAGAATTCTGCCACTCTTAGTGCTATCTGTAGTTTTTCTGGCATTTTCCTATTTTTTCTCTTCCGCCGTGGCGCAAACCAGAGGAATGATCATCCAGAAAGCTTCTGGTTCAGGTAGGGCAATTCTTGACAGGAACAATGATGGGTATGTTTCCCTCTCTCCCAGCGGCTTTGCGTTAGGGGAAGACACCGGCGCTAAAAGCGAAATCCCGTTCAGGATGCTTCCGCAGTTTGCGGGGCCAGAGCCACTCAATGATCTGGCAACCGGCTCTAACGGGGGGCACACTGATTTAGCCAATGCGCCGCTGGGCATGTATTTTGATGGCGAAAATGTTATGTTCAGGGTTCGTTTAGGGGGCCACTCCACTGCCTCAAAGGGCTATAGCTTTGTGTTAGACACTGATGGCATCTTCAATGCCAGAACAGACGCTAACGGAAACGTTATTCCCTATGTAACCCCTTCAAAGGTCAAAAACCTGGGCTTTGAGTACGAAATTGTGTTCGCCTCTAACTTTGATGTGGCCGTCTATTACCATAGGGGAAGCGGGGATGACAATGACCCCGTTTTGTATTCCAGTAACGTGATCTGGCGCGCCTCAGCCAACGGAGGCTATACTCAATATTCTCAGAAGTCTGTGGCGGGGACCACCGCCGGCGGTAACGCTGATTATTTCTATGATTTTTACGTTCCCTTGTCTGCCTTCACCAATGCCCAGTATAATGCGCCCGGCATCAATGCCGCCACAACCCTTTTCAGAGTAAGCGGCTCTACCATTACCAGCGCCCAGACAGGTCTGGAAGGAACCATCTCAGATGTGGGCGGGGTAGATGATAAAAAGTATGGGAATGATAAAATCAAAATCTGGAAAGATGTGATTCCTAACTTTCCCCAAACAACGTTAAACCAGTTGAAAGACGGGGAGTTTGGCTGTGCGAAACCTTCTGCTCCTATTATTACAGGTGCTCCCAAAGCTTATGACACGTCTGTCTCTGGTATTTCAAATGAACCCAACGGCACCACCATTCATCTTTATAAAGGGGGAACGTTGTCAAATGGCGTGCTCACCGGAGCCACCCTCCTTGCCACCACCACCGTCTCTGGCGGTGTCTGGACGGCTACTTTTACCACTGCCCTGGTGGAAAACGATGTATTACGGGCGAAAGCGACGTATACGGCCGGGTGTGAGTCGGCTTATTCTTCCGCTGTCAACACCATAGCCGGGGTTTGCGCCACTCCCGCCCCTGCTGCCCCAGTCTCTATTAGCGGGAACAAGGGAGCCCAGGGAACTTATACTGCCCCCAGCGGCTATACCGGGCCTATCACTTTTACCGTGTACCGGGTCATGTCAAACGGTGCCTACAGTTCAGCGGTTAGTGATGTATATGCTTCCGGGGGAACCGTAACGTCGCAAACTGTATCCTCTACCACTGGCTCCTACTCTTACTCTATTGGAGGTGGGCATGGCCAAGCATTGCATGATGCCTCCTTTGTGGTCACTGCTAAACTGGGAACGGGTTGTGAGTCGCCTTATTCGGCCCCGGCCTGTATAGGCAATAAAACCATTGCTTCCCCTACCCCTTCCTTTACCTATACTACTTCCTCGTCTACGAGCCCCACCAGTATCAAGAACACTGATACCTGGGTTAACATCAATGTGTCTGCTACTATACCCGCTGCCCAAACCTTTACCCAGTTAACTTTTAAACTGGTTAAACGTACGGGTACCTCTAGCGCCAATTACGGCTATACCCAGCTGGCTTCATCAACCATCAACAATCCCGCCTCAGGGACACCCGTTACCAGCACCTTTTCCCTTACCGCAGCGCAGATTGCTAATTTTTCTGCGGGTGACATTCTCTTGGTGGAAGCCGTTGGTTTGTACAGCAACACCAATACAGGTGCCTGTGTGGCAGAGGCAACGGCTACCATTACGGCTACCAACGGGGCTGTTACTGCTACCCCAGCTATTACCGGTACGTACTGTACTGCTTCGTCTATCACTACTGTGACAGGTACCTCTACTGAAATTCAAGGTACCACCATCACAATTTACAAGACCGGCCAAACGGCTGCTATTGGCAATGCGGTGGTGTTGGCCGGAGGGGCATGGTCAGCCAGTATTCCCGCTGGTACGCTTACCCCAGGTTCTTCTTTCTATGCCACCGCTACCGCTGCCAATAAACTGGTCAGCAACACTTCAAACCCTGTCACCGTGAACGCCCTCACGTCTAATACAGGAGCAAGTGTTACCGGTCCAATCTATGAAAGTGCCACCACTGTTTCCGGGCAACGCCCAAGTGGCAAGCTGATCAAAATCTATGTTGAAGGTTCACCCGTGCTGGACCCTGCCACCGGTTTTGCCCCAGTGGCCGTGACGTACCCAACCGACACCACCTGGTCTATCACCAATGCCGCCCTGAGCAGAGAATTGGCCACTGGAACCAGTGTGACCATTACCGTACTGGATGCATCTGCCACCGCCTGCGGCGGCGAAAGTGCCCCAACGGCAGCAGTGGTGGTATTGTGCACCCCTCCTTCAACGGCGTATACCATCAGCTCCCCTTCTTCCCGCAGTATTTGCAGTGGCTCTGCCGTTAGCATTTCCCTGTCAGGCTCTGAGGATGGAATAATTTACCAGCTATATAACAATACCACCAGCGCCTACACCGGTTCTTCCAAACTTGGGAACGGAAGCGCGCTGGAGTTAACATCAGACATCTTAACGGGCGGCACCACCCCCAATGTGTATGAACTGGTGGTGAAAGCTTATAAAGTTGGGGGCACCTGCAGTGTCATTACTTTAACGGGTGCCACCACGGTAACCGTAGGGCAGAGTATTGCCACGCCTGTGATCACCCTTGGCACCAGCACGGTCTGCGGAAGCGGTACTACTACCGTTGCTGTTTCTAACGCGGTGTATGGCTATACCTACCAGCTGTACCGCGGAGATTCACCCACCACCGCCACAACACTGGTGGCCAGCATATTGGCAGACAGTGCCCCGGTAGAGTTCTTCGTGAATGTCACCACTAGTACGTATTATAAGGTGAAGGCAATTGCCGGTGCCTGCGAAAGCGCCTTTTCAAACCTTGAAAACGCAACCGTGTCTACCTGTACCGTAAGCTATCAGGTGGAACCTGCTTACCGCAAAGGTGATTATTTTCTCACTGAAGTGATTGCTACCCCGGTGTACCCTGGCGGCATGACCTACACATTTTCTGGCACCGGATTATTACCTGGTACTGCAGTTAACTCTAAGACTGGTAAAATCTATGTCTCTGACCTCAACACCTTAACTTCAGGTTCCAGGACAGCTACCATTTTAGCCACGAACACGGCAACAGGAGAAGTTATCTCTGTGCCTGTCACGTATAGTGTAAGCCCAGATAATAACCCAAGCGCCGCTGCCCACCCATTAGACCCAGAGGTTTTGCCAGTCACCCTGACGGCCTTTACCGCAACCGCCTCTAAAGGGTATGTGCAGCTTAAATGGAGTACCTCCTCTGAATTAAACAATGACCGATTTGAGATAGAAAGAACCCTTGACCTTCAAACCTATACCAAAATTGGGGAAGTTGCAGGGGCCGGGACCAGCAATACCCTCAAGCATTACACGTTTACAGATCATAACCCCGCTTTGGGCAAAGCCTACTATAGACTGAAACAAGTAGATACAGACGGAAAACAGGAATACAGCAAATTAGTATCTGCTCTGGTAAACTTGCCACAAGGTGCAGCCACCGTGACAGTTGCCCCAAACCCCGTTCATGGGAAAGCGACTATCAGTTTACAACATCTTTCTGGAGGAGAAGTAACTTTAGAACTGGTCAGTTTGCAGAACCAACGGTACTATTCAGAGAAAATACGTCTTGAAAAAGGGACCAACCAACTCACCCGCAACTGGCAAATGCTTCCTTCTGGGGTATACCTACTTAGAGTGATAGGGTCAGGTGTAAACCAAACTCTTAAAATAGTTATTGCGCATTAAAAGAAGCATAACAGAAAGTTTGCAGCGTTATAAATTAGAGAAAGCCTATGTATCATTCGTCGAAAAAGACGTTTTGGTACATAGGCTTCCTTCTTATTTTAAGAACCAAATTTATACTTGCCATTATACCAAACTCTAATATAAAAATATAAATTTAAAATGTTAAAACCTCCATATTTCTTATACAGAGACAATCAAATAGTAAAAAACATTCATCTGCCAAATTAAGGCATTCATCGAACCACTCCCTGTGCCAGGTTTATAGCAATTTAATTTTAGGGGATTGTTTTAAACTAATACTTGAACATGCAGGGAAAAACCTTTACCCCCTACCACTACTGCATCAGCAAATGGCCCTTGCTGGTAGTTCTGCTTATCCTGTGCCTGTGCTTCACCCCAGACGCACAAGCCCAAACCCCCGGCTTTATTTTCCAGAAGGCACTCAGCCCGGGACCAACGGTGCTGGATCCCAACGGAGATGGTTACATTTCTAAATTCAAAACAGGCTTTGTGGGCACCAATGACATGGGAACCCACAGCGAAATCACCTACCGCTTTCTGCCTCAGATGCCCTCTCCGGCAGGGCCCGAGCCACTAGCTGACCTTGTTACGGGTTCAAGCGGCGGCCACACAGACTTAGCCAATGTGCCCCTTGGCATGTATTATAGCAATGGTAACCTTATGTTCAGGGTAAGGTTAGGCGGTAACTCTACGGCTTCAAAAGGCTACAGCTTTTTGTTAGATACAGACGGTGTCTTCAATAAGCAAAAATTGGCCGATGGCACTCTGGTAGATTACACCACGCCCTCTAAGGTAACCAACTTAGGTTTTGAGTATGAGGTGGTGCTTGCCCTGAACTTTGATGTTATTGTGTACCGTCATAAAGGTAGTGGCGACACGGGAGACCCCATGTCCAGCAATGTAATCTGGCGGGGCAGTGCGCACGGAGGCTATAACAAATTCTTTCAGAAATCACTGGCAGCTACCACCGCTGGGGGGGATGCAGATTACTTTTTTGACTTTTATGTTCCGCTTTCAGCGTTCAGTGCAGACGGAAGCATTGGGATATCCCCTACCACTCCCATGCGGATCAGTGGTTCTACCGTAACCAGTGCCCAAACAGGTCTGGAAGGCACCATCTCAGATATTGGCGGGGTAGATGACAAGAAGTACGGGAATGATAAACTTAAAATCTGGAATGAACTGATTCCTGATTTCCCCCCTACCTCCCCGCAAGATTTAGAGAATGGCGACTTTTGCCAAACTGCCGCTCCTGAGGCGCCGGTTATTTCTACTTCAGGTGGCGTAAGAACCACCACTACTACTATTACGGGTACTTCTACTGAGAATGGTGGTATCCTCAGAATCTACAGGAATGGGGTGGAGATCATTGCAACTAACCCAGTAACGGTGAGCAATGGTGTTTGGTCTTTCCCCTTGCCTGCCGGTACTTCCTTGGCCTTAAATGATAAAATAACAGCTAAAGTAACAAGAGCGGCAGCATCTCCTTGTCCTGAACTTTCATCTGTGTCTTCTGCCACTGTAACGGTTGGCACCATTCAGTATGGAACCTGCACAACCACGGCACCTATTATTACAAGTGTTAGTGGAAAAGACGTTTTAAATGGAACCACTATTTATCCTGGCGCAGAGATCAGGATTTACAAGGATGGTATCTACTTTGCCACAGTTACCTCCGGCACCACTCCTACCACCACGGGCGGCAGTACTTACAGCTGGACGTATAATAACACCCTATATTCGCGTGACTTCGGGTATCCAAGAGACGCCGGCAGTGAGAGTACTTCAAAAGACTATGCAACGGTTAACGCCACAGTGACTCCGGTGAATGGTTGTCAGTCAAAGCGGTCAAACAGTTACTACATGAACTCCACCTCTGCTGACCATTCAACGCCTAACACTACAACCGTACCACAAACCACCCTTTCGCCTTCGCTGTCTACCACAAATCTTTGCTCCGGCGCCACTATCATTAGTGGAACCGCTGAACCTGGCGCTTTGATTTTCATGTATGTGAATGGGGTCCCCATTAACGCAAATGCTGACGGTGGCCTGGGTACAATCAGTGAAACAACTGTTAACGGGAGAACCCCCATTACCTATACGGCTCAGGTGACCACCGCTGCCGGCACACCTTTGAATGCTGATGCATCTAACACCGCCAGCTGGACAGTCAATATTTCAAGCTTTAACTTACAGGCAGGTGATAAAATTTCATTTAGGGCTGCTGTTCCAAACAATTCGGTAGGAAACGGGAACAAACCCAACTATCCCAGTAATTATGAAGGGCTTTCTGCGGCTACCACAGAACTTGAAATTGGTGCCTGCGCTGCGGCTGCCCCGGTCATTACCACTACGTCCCCTTGCCCTACTACTGCCAGCATTTCTGGTACTTCCACAGAGAATGGTTCGTTTGTTACAGTCTATCGCAGAGTTGGAACAACTGCCAATACAACAACAGACACCCGTCTCACCAATGCAGTAGAA
The DNA here is from genome assembly GCF_014138425.1 of Rufibacter ruber. Lineage (NCBI taxonomy): Bacteria > Pseudomonadati > Bacteroidota > Cytophagia > Cytophagales > Hymenobacteraceae > Rufibacter > Rufibacter ruber. The sequence continues at coordinate 39,653 of NZ_JACJIQ010000009.1, read as the reverse complement.
GTTGTCAACGGTGCCTGGACTGCCAATATTCTGACAGGTTTTGCCCCTTCTGCCGGGAGCATTTTGTACGCGGTAGCTACTGCTCCCAATAAAACAGCAAGTGCCATCTCCAACCTGGCCACAGTTTCCACCCCGGGCACGGCGGCCAGCTATGGATTGGTATTGAATCCTATCAAGGAAGGTGCTACTGCCATTACGGGTACCTCTACCATTAATGGTACAGGTACCGTGTATCTCTACATTGACGGTACTAAAATTGCTGGTACGGCAACGGTCTCCTCCAACGGAACAACTGCCGCCACCTGGAGTGTTTCCATTTCATCTGCCAACCAGTTGAACCTGTCCCCTGGCATTCAGGTAACGGCTTCTATTTTGCCAAGCGCTCCGGCCGGAATCTGTGAAAGCCAGCAGACAGCTGCTCAAACGGTCACCTGTTATGCTCCCTCCTCCAGTCCGGTAATCACTACCACTTCCCAGACCATTTGCCGTGGCAATGTGGCCACTGTCACCATCACAGGCGTTGAAGACGGGGTTATTTACCAATTATACAATGGTGAAACCGCCACTGGCCCCTCAGCTGTGAGTGACTTGACCGCCAGCACTTCCCTCACCTTAACGTCTGGACCACTGGCCGCCACTACTACTTTAAAAGTGAGAGCCTTTAGAGTAGGTAGTGCCTCCTGCACGGTAACCTTGAATGGTTCATCAGTGATCACTGTCAACCCAGGGCCTACTGCCTTTAACGTCACCCCCACCAGCTCAAATGTGTGTAACGGCAGCACGGCCATGGTCTCCCTTTCTGGATCTGAATCTGGCACAAGCTATCGGGTGCAGGTGTATGACGCCAATACTGACACTTATGTGAATAGCGGTGAAGCGGTTACAGGAACGGGTAGTGCTATTCATTTAACAACCGCAGCTTTATCTACCAGCGGTACTTTCAAGGTAGTTGCTACCTCTGGGTCTTGTACAGTAGACATGGGCAACACCTTCACCGTGTTTGTTCCTGCTAACAATTTAACCCTTACGCCTGCCACCCGCTCTATCTGTAACGGAGCCACCGCATCGGTGACCATTAAGTCGTCTCAAGCGGGGGTAACGTACCAGCTTTTCAACGGAACCACAGCCTCAGGCAGTGCAGTAGCCGGTACAGGTGGAGATCTCACCCTTACCACAGGCGCCTTGACAACTGTAGGCACTACTACCTTCAAAATAGTGGGCACCACCTCTTCTCCTGCCTGTAGTGTTGAACTTACCCAAACCTTTGCAGTAACCGTAACACCAGCCTTAACTACTCCCAATATCACGCTCACCTCCACCAACCCACTTTGTGATGGCGGTACAGCTACCATACGGGTGAATAGCTCACAATTAGGGGTAACTTACCAGATTTACAATGGCAATTATACCAGCGGTTCTGCGGTAGTGGGTACCGGTGGTGATATAGTGCTTACCTCTGCCAACTTAACGGCCAGTACTACCTTAACCGTAAGAGCCAGTAATACCTGCGGGAACACCTTAACAAGCAATGGTGTGGCCGTTACGGTGACCGCCATTCAGGCATACACCGTATCACCTACCAGCGCGTCTATCTGTTCTGGCAGTACGTTTACCGTGACCCTGGCCAACTCAACCGCCAGCACTACCTATACCCTGAAATACTACAATCCTGGCACCAGAACTTTTGTAGACTTCAGCCCGGTGGTATCAAAAACCAATACCTCCACCCAAAGCGGTGCCTTAACCTTAACTGCGCCGGCATTGTCAGCCAACACTACCCTAAAAGTGGTGGCTACCTCAGGTTCATGTGCTAAGGACATGCTGAATACTGTAGATGTATCTGTATCTTCCACCACGGTGACCTTCTCTACTTCTACCCAGAAGATCTGTGCTGGTTCTGCCGCATCAGTCACTATTCTGAACTCACAGTATGGTGCCATATACCAGTTACAAACCGTAACCGGTACTACCCCAACCTACACCAACACAGGTGCATCAGTGACGGGTACTGGTGGAGACATTACGTTAACCTCAGCGGCGTTCAGCACCAACAGCACCAATACCCTGCGTGTCTTGGTAACACCGAGCGGCTGCCCTGCCTTTGGATCTTCTACCTTTACAGTAACCGTGGCTTCGCCAACGGCACAGACGGTAACAAGAGACACGCCAGCCTCTATCTGCTCTGGTAGCACCAGCACGCTTTCTTTAGCAGCATCTGAACTAGGCGTGACCTATCAGATTTATGCCAACAATGTGGCCGTAGGCTTACCCGTTCAAGGTAACGGTGGAAAGATTTCATTGACCACTTCGCCTTTGACAAGCACCACCACCTTAAAGGTAGTGGCTAGCCAGTCTGGCTGCAGCAACGTAGACATGACCAATAGCTACACCATTACGGTGGGTACGCCTAATACCGTTTTCACAGTTGCTCCAGCCTCACAGAATATTTGTGCCAACGGAACGGCGCAGGTGTCTCTGTCAGGTTCTCAGAGCGGAGTTTATTATCAGTTGTACAATGGGAATACCGCCACAGGTGCGCAGGTAGCAGGAACTGGAAGTGCCATTACGTTAACCTCCGGTGCTTTGACAGCTAACGCCACTTTAACAGTGGTAGCCCTATCTGCCAATGCCTGCGGCAATACCACCATGGATGGGTTCTCCGCAGTGACGGTTTCACCAATGCCGCTCAAGCCAACTGTTACCTCATCTGCCTCTACGCTCTGCGGCACCGGTAACGTAACCTTCACAGTGGGCAACTTAGTAAACGGGGTGTCTTACCAGTTGTACAAAGACGGGATGGCCCAAAACAGCCCCATCACTTACACCGGTTCAAACGCCATCTCTTTCACCTCAGCCATAAGTGCTGCCACTACAAAGTTCACCGTGGTAGCCACCAATGGGACCTGTACCCCCGCCACTTCTGATGAAGTCACCATTACTTCTGTGACCCTTGCAACACCTGTCATTGCCTTAGACAACGCTACTGTTTGTAAAGGGAACTCAGCACTTCTGTCTGTGACCAACCCTGCCAACGGCGTAGTGTATAAGTTGTACAAAGACAATGTGTATACCAACCTCTCTGTCACTGCCGCTAACGGTACGGCCACTTTCTCAGTAAACACCGCTGGTGTGTACAAAGTGGTGGCAACTTCTAGCGGTTGTGAAAGCCTGGCCTCCAACACGGCAACTCTTACGGTATCTGAGGCTCCTTCTACTTATGCATTGGCTTCCGCCGCCACACAGAATGTTTGCAGAGGTTCAAAAGCTACTATTTCCATTGCTGGTTCTGAGCAAGGGGTGGTGTACCAACTAGTTAATCTGTCCACCAACGAGCCTACCGGCACACCGGTGAAAGGAAACGGCTCTATGATTTTCCTGTACACAGATGCCATCACTGTTGACGGCACCTATAACTTAAAAGTAACCGCCACGAATAGCACCTGCGGCTTTACAACAGAGATGGGAGAGACCTCAGTGATAGTGGCGGAATGCCCAATTATGTATGAGGTGGAGCCGCCCTATACCAAAGTAACCTATACCACCAATGAGGTTATCGCTACGCCTGTTTTAACCGGTTGGACCTATACCGGGCCCCTTACCTATACCGTAATAGAAGGAACGCCTTTGACTGGCACATCAGTTGATCCGGTAACAGGGAAACTGTATGTTTCAACCAGCACCATGAGCACGCTGCAATCTGGTACCAGAACCCTGAGAATTTTAGCCACTGATCAGTTGGGCGCTACCCGTACCACCTACATGACCTACTCCATCAATGATGCCGATGCAGATGGTTACGAACGCGCTGGAGGCATTGAAGTGCTGCCGGTGCAACTGATTTCCTTCTCTGCCACTCCAACGGTGGCCGGTGTACAGCTGAAATGGAGTACTGCCTCTGAGAAAGACAATGACTTCTTCCAGATTGAGCGTAGCCAGGACGGCAGAACGTTCACGGCAGTTGGGAAAGTGCAAGGGAACGGCAACAGCAATACCGTAAAACAGTACGGCTACTTAGATGCCACCACCACTGCTAAAACCCAATACTACAGGTTGAAGCAGGTGGATTACGACGGCAAGTTTGAGTACTCCAGAGTGATCAGTGCAGCAGCGGGTAAAACCGTAACCCCTGCCCAACCATTGGTTTTCCCGAATCCGTTTGTAAAAGAGTTCACGCTCAGTCTGACCAGTGAAACGGCCATGAATGTGACCGTTGAGCTACGTGACCTGCAGAACCGGGTAGTAAAAACTCAAAAAGCCGTGTTGGTAAAAGGAAACAACCATCTGCCTCTAACCACAGACAACCTGCCGGCTGGCACGTACCTCCTTAATGTAACCGGCAACGGGTTAAGGCTGGTGCAGAAAGTGATAAAAACCAATTAAGCCCCACAAACACGGGAGGTAAATTTTAAAAGGCCGGGAGTTCCCGGCCTTTTTTGTTTCTGTTTTTGGCCTGTTTTCGCAAAAACAGGCCAAAAACAGAAACAGCGTCCTCCTTTTCCCCCATCAGGGGCAGCCTGACAGAATAGAGTTACCACATGTTTCTTAAGAACGCAAAAAAAATACCGCTCCTTATCACCTTCCTGTCAGGTAACTAGCAGTTCATTTAGTAAATTCGCAGGTTTTATTTCAATAATATGAAAATCATGAAATTTGGAGGCACCTCCGTAGGCTCTGCGGAGCGGATGGGTGCTGTCTCACAATTGATCCCTGCCCGGGAGCCGGTGATTGTGGTACTGTCAGCAATGTCTGGTACTACCAACCATCTGGTGCAGATTGGGCAACAGCTGGCGCAGGCAGAGAAAGCGCCAGCGGCATCTCTCACAGATCAACTGGAGCAACGCTATAAACAGGTGGTTGCCGAGTTATATAAACAGGAAGCATCTAAAGACAAGGCCAAACAGGTTTTATCTACCGTTTTTACTGATATTAGAACATGCCTTGAGCAGCCGTTTTCCCCCGCCATAGAAAAAATCATTCTGGCCCAGGGCGAACTGCTTTCTACCCAACTCTTCCATATCTTTCAGGAAGAGCAGGGCATTGCCTCTGTCCTGCTTCCGGCGCTGGAGTTCATGAAAATCACCCAGGATGAAGAACCAGACATGGCCTTCATCAGGGAAAACATTCAGAAACAACTCGCCCAGTACCCAGACACCCACCTGTTCATTACCCAGGGCTATATCTGCCGGAACGCCAAGAATGAGATTGACAACCTGAAACGGGGCGGCAGCGACTACTCCGCCTCCCTCATTGGGGCAGCCGTGAAAGCCTCTGAGATCCAGATCTGGACAGACATTGACGGCATGCACAACAATGACCCCAGGGTGGTAAAGAATACGTACCCCATTGCAGAGCTTTCGTTTGACGAGGCAGCCGAGCTGGCGTACTTTGGCGCAAAGATTCTGCACCCCTCCAGCATTCTGCCTGCCCAGCAGCAGAATATTCCGGTAAGGTTATTGAATACCATGCAGCCAGAGGCCGCCGGTACCATCATCTCCTCCAAGCGAAGCGGCAACCAGATCAAAGCGGTGGCGGCCAAAGACGGCATCACCGCCATCAAGATCAAATCTAGCCGCATGTTGCTGGCCTATGGTTTCCTGCGCAGCGTGTTTGAAGTCTTTGAGCGTTTTAAAACGCCTATTGATATGATCACCACCTCTGAGGTGGCCGTGTCCCTGACCATTGACAACCCTGCTTTCCTGCCAGAAATTACCGAGGTGCTGCAGCGTTTTGGCACGGTAGAGATTGACTCTGACCTGACCATCATTTGCGTGGTGGGTGACTTTATGGAAGACCGCCCGGGGGCCGCCCTCAAAGTGGTACAGTCGCTGCGCAACATCCCGCTCCGGATGATCTCATACGGCGGAAGCAAGAACAACATCAGCCTTTTGGTGAATACGGCGCAGAAAGAAGAGGCGCTCATCGCCATCAATGAGGGGGTGTTTCAGGAGAAGAAGGAGGCGAGCAATGCTTAAGGAGCAACTGCCGGCGTTTGCCCACCACCCAACCCCCTTCTACCTGTATGACCTGGAGCTGCTGAAAAAAACACTTTCTTCCGCCCGGGCGGAAGCCGAGCAATACGGCTATCACGTGCACTACGCCTTGAAAGCCAATGCCAACGCCCCTATTCTGGCAGAGATCCTGCAGCAAGGGTTTGGGGCCGACTGCGTGAGCGGGAATGAGGTAAAGCGGGCGCTGGAGGCTGGTTTTACCCCTGACCAGGTGGTGTTTGCCGGGGTAGGCAAATCAGATGCCGAAATCAACTTTGCCCTACAGGCGAATATTTTCTGCTTTAACTGCGAGTCAACCCAGGAGCTGGAGGTAATTCAGGAGCTGGCGGCGGCCCAGGGGAAGGTAGCCCAGGTGGCATTGCGCATCAACCCCAACGTAGATGCCTACACCCACAAGCACATCACCACCGGCCTGGAGGAAAACAAGTTCGGGATCAACCTATGGGAGCTGGAAAGCCTGCTGCCTAAGTTTGCGCAGTGGCCCAACCTGCAACTGATAGGGCTGCACTTTCACATTGGTTCCCAAATCACTGATCTGCGTGCGTATGAGAACCTCTGCGTGAGGGTAAATGAGATTCAGCAGTGGTTTGAGGAGCAAGGCATTCTATTTCCCCACTTAAATGTGGGGGGCGGCCTGGGGGTGAACTACCAGCAGCCAGAAGAACAGCCCATTCCCGACTTCAAAGAGTACTTCGGGATTTTCAACCGCCTGCTAGACAAGCGGGAAGGGCAGCAGGTGCATTTTGAACTGGGCAGGGCGCTGGTAGCCCAGGCGGGAACCCTGATCACCAAAGTCCTCTACATCAAGAACGGGCAGAAAACCAACTTTGCCATTCTGGATGCCGGCATGACCGAACTGATGCGCCCCGCGCTATACCAGGCGTACCACAAAATTGAGAACCTGACCAGTTCCCTTCCGGAGAAAACTTATGATGTGGTAGGTCCCATCTGCGAGTCTACAGATTGTTTCTCTAAAGAAGTGACACTCCCAGAGACCAAACGCGGTGACATCATGGCCATTAGAACAGCAGGTGCCTACGGCGAAGTCATGGCCAACCACTACAACCTCAGAGACACCGTTCAGTCCTTCTACCTGAGTTAGTACTTATTTTATTTCTTTTCCCTGTTTTGGAGCTGTTTTTCAAAAAACAGCTCCAAAACAGGGAAAAACATTTTTACATTTTGAATTCCCTGGCGGAAATACCAGAGAAAGGCTTCAGAAGCAATTCTTGAATAGCGAAGCTGCGCTACGGGGCGGGAAAAGTGTGAGCAAGGTTCTTCTAATGGCCATTGAAGCGTAAAAATCTAATTCACAGGTCTTATTGCGCTAGCAGCTCCCTCCAATTGCACATTCATCTCTCCCATGAGTGATAATGGTTCCTAATCTTTATTCCAGATCAATGGTGTTGAAATGAATTGGAAAAGAGTGTCCACGTCAGTTTCTAGGGGAATTTTTGTTACCCTAACCTTCTCCTAAAAATTCAGCATGTTCTGGCATGCGTGCCCTCCAGTGTCAATATCCCCCTTCGCCCCCTACCAAGGGGGGAGTATCGGAGTGAGTTCTGAGTCCTGAGTCTTGAGTCCTTCCTTTTTCTTTAGGCACTTCAATACGCACGAAGCAGCAATGCCTGGTCTCGCAGCCGCGCCGCGAGGGCAGCCAGAGACCGCCCGTCATCAGTAGGCACGAGTCTGGAGACTCGCGCCAGCGCAGGGAGTATCAGGTAGCGTTAGAAGGCACGGAAGTAACTTCCGCGCCATAGGGGGAGAAAACGCCATTGTGTTTCTGACCTGTTTTCCTGAAAACAGGCCAGAAACACAATGACTGTTTCAATCCTTCGACTGTTTCAATCCTTCTACTTACGAGATTGCTCCTATTTGCTTCAGATGCCGGCACTTCTGCTCCCAGTACTCACTTCTGCCATTGCTACTCCTCTTTTAACACTTCTGCTCTGGCTGATGTGCGCAGCACGGGCTCGACTCAGGCTAGCGGATAAGCAACAGTTACCTGCAGAAACAGACAGAGCAAGTAAGGAAGTAGCAGGAGAGGAACCCAAACCAGTCCTGGCGGTGAGCGCCTCTGTTAATACGGTGCCGCTTCAGCGGCAAGGCCGGAGGGCCTAGTTTTAACAGCAGTGCGAGCCGCCAGGACGGGGCCCCGCGGCCGTGAGCGCTTACCGGAGGCAATGCAACAGCAACGGGATTTCGCACAGGAGCAAACGCCAAAGCCATGGGAAACAGTAGATTACACCTTCCTGCCACAGCCACGGGAGCAGCAGACCGCGCATTCCCACTGCAGCAACACCGCCAAGGGAAACAGCAACCTTCACCCAACCAAGGGAACTGCAGACAAAGAAAACCTGATCAGCAGCAGCAAACTATCCATTGTCAAAAGAAACAGCGAACCGTGCAATCCAGCAGCAGATAGCAGGGTACAGCTGAGTACTCCAGCCACCCGGAGCCGCCGTCAAAAAGCTATCCCGTTCTAGTCAATCTCTAAAACTGCCCCCTTCATTAACCAATGAGCCCCACTCCTGTTTTCGGCCTGTTTTTCAAAAAGTAGCCCAAAAACGAAAACGCCCGGCTTTAAAAGCCAGGCGTCTTGCGCGATTAAAACAAACTAATTTAAACAAGCTACTATCTTTAGAATTGGCCGCCTCTCAGCTAGGAAAGCTCCACGGCCTCATACTTTTTTACATTCTTAGGCGAGGCAAAGTCAGAAGACAAAGCTAAGATGAAGGCACCCGCCTCTCTTATTTTATCCTGGTTGCGCAGCAGGCTCTCTAAGGTGACCATGCCTACCACAGAGTCAGAGTCGGCGGCGCTTTCAATAATGCGCTGGCGGTAGAAGTCCAGCGACTCCAGTAAGTTGGGGTCAGAGGTACGCAGGTACACCTCAATCTGAAAATCAAGCGCCAAAGCAGGCTCTGCCTGACGCTGCTGCAATTTCTTATAGCCGTAGCGGTACCCGTTGCTGATGGAGATAACATCAGACAGCACAGCCGCCCCGGTAGGGTGCCCTCCCGCGCCTTTGCCTTTGAAAAGCTGCGGGCCGGAGTAGCCACCCTGCACCACCACCCCATTAAACTCCTGTTCCACCATTTTCAGGTCGTCAGCGTCCCCTACTAAGCTTGGCAAGACCAGGGGCACAATCTCCCCTTCTGGTGTTAGGTGCACAGATGCCACTAACTTGATGGTACTGCCATTCTGCCGGGCAAACTCCAGATCCCGGTTGCCTAGAGAGTCAATCCCGAAGAAAGCCACCTCCTGCGGTGCCAAAGTTCTGCCAAAAGCGTGCGCAGTGAGAATGCACAGCTTGTGGCGGGAGTCAGCCCCAGCCACGTCTAACCAGGGGTCCAGTTCGGCAAAGCCTTTGTCCTGCGCCTCTTTGAGGGCATCTGCGTACGGCTTCTGTTTCTGGAAAATCTGGCTTAATATATAATTTGAGGAGCCGTTGAGAATGCCATGCACGCGCTCCAGCGGTTCATTTGAAAAATATTCCTCAACGGTTCTTATGATGGGGATACCGCCGGCCACAGCCGCTTCATACAGCAAGACACCTCCAAACTGCTCCTGCAGTTCCAGCAATTCAGGCAGATGGTAGGCTACTAGTTTTTTGTTTGCGGTCACCACCCGCCTGCCCTTACGCAAGGCGGCGGTCACTATGCCGTAGGCTTCTGTGGCATCACTAATGGCCTCCACCAACAGGTCAAGCTGATCATCTGCCAACACTTCCTCCGGATTGAAAGAGAACTCTTCTGCCGGTAACGGACGGACTTTAGCGGGATCTTTCACGCAGATCTTCTCAATCTGAAACGGCAAGTTCTTCTCCCGCGCCAGAATATCATACAGCCCCTGCCCTACGCACCCAAACCCAAACAAGCCTATCTTTAGAATACGGTTGGAATCCATGTCTTTCTCTTTGGTTTTTTCTGTAAAAATGTCTCTAATATTTCCTGTAGCTGGGCAAACTCCAGCAAGAATCCATCATGTCCGTATTCTGAGCGCACCACCTCAAAGGTAGAGTTTGGGATGTGCCGGGCCACTAGCCGCTGCTCAGTGAGCGGGAACAGCACATCTGAATCTACGCCAATGACCAATGTCTCTGCCTGCACCTGCGCCAGCGCTTCTTCAACTGACCCTCTTTCCCTGCCCACGTTGTGGGAATCCATCATTTTGGTAAGGTGCCAATACGAGAAAGCATTGAAGCGTCTGGCCAGTTTCTCGCCCTGGTACTGCTGATAAGAAGCCGCCCTGAAATTATCTATCTTATTCATGTTGGTCTCCCGCTGAGACCGGTTGTATGCCTGGTAATTGCGGTAAGAGAGCAGGGCAACCGCCCGGGCAGTTTTCATTCCGTTCAAACCGGCATCATCTGTGTTCAACTGCCAGGTCACATCCTGCTCAATGGCCATACGCTGGCTCTCGTTAAACGCCACCCCCCATGGGGTCTGGCGGGCGTTAGAAGCCACGTGCACCAGCTTGTTTACCAGTTCTGGGTTACTCACTGCCCACTCCAGCGCCTGCTGCCCCCCCACCGAGCCACCCACCAGCACTTCTATCTCTTCAATCTCCAGGTGCTCCCGCAGGTAGTTGAAGGCCCGCACCACATCACGGTTGGTCAAGGTGGGGAAAGTGTGGTAATATGGCCTCCCTGTATCTGGGTTCAGGGAGAGCGGACCGGTAGAACCATAGCAACTGCCCAGGGTGTTGGCGCAGACAATAAAGTGCCTGGCCGGGTCAAACACCTTGCCCTCCCCAAACAGGCCGCCCCACCAGTCATTGACAAAGGCATTGGCAGTTAAAGCATGGCATACCCAAACTACATTGCTTTTATCAGCATTCAGGGTGCCCCAAGTGGTGTAAAAAAGCTGGAAGCCGGGCAAAGATTGCCCAGACTCCAGTTGGAATTCATCATAAAAGGTAAAGACGCGTCCTTTCAGCATGGCAAGCTACTAGTTTAGGGAAGCCTCCAGCTTCGGTTCACGAACTTTCACTTTGGCAAAGGCTTGCTCAAAATCTGCTTTGATATCCTCCAGGTGCTCAATTCCCAGCGAAACCCGAAGCAAGGTAGGGTCTACCCCAGCCGCGCGCTGCTCCTCTTCATTCAACTGCTGGTGCGTGGTAGAGGCGGGGTGAATGATCAGGGTCTTGGCATCGCCCACGTTGGCCAGATGGCTCACCAGTTCCAGGCTGTTGACAAATACTTCTGCCTCGTCCTTTCCACCTTTCAGGTTAAAACTTAATACACCGCCAAACCCACGCTTGAGGTATTTTTTCGCCAGCGCATGGTATTTGTTAGAAGGCAATCCCGGATAATTCACACTTTCTACCAGCGGGTGCTGTTCCAGCCATTCGGCTATGGCTTGGGCATTCTGCACCGTACGGTCAACGCGCAAGGAAAGCGTCTCCAGCCCTTGAATCAGTTGAAAAGAGTTGAACGGGCTCAGGGCGGGGCCAAAATCCCGCAGTCCCTCCACCCTTGCCCTAATGGCGAAGGCAATGTTCCCAAAAGGACCTTCAGAGCCGAAAACATCCCAGAACACCAGTCCGTGGTAACCTTCAGACGGCTCACTGAACTGCGGAAACTTGCCATTGCCCCAGTTGAAGTTACCGCCGTCTACAATCACGCCGCCCACGCTGGTACCGTGGCCGCCAATCCATTTGGTGGCAGACGCCGTCACCACGTTGGCACCGTGCTCCAGCGGCCGGAACAGGTAACCGCCCGCGCCAAAGGTATTGTCTACTATCAGCGGAATATCATTTTTCTTGGCTACCTGGGCAATGGCCTCAAAGTCAGGAATATTGAAGCGGGGGTTACCAATGGTCTCCAGGTAAAAAGCCTTGGTATTTTCATCTATCAGCGCCTGAAACGTATCTGGCTCATCATCTTTGGTGAATCTGACCTCTATTCCAAGGCGTTTGAACGCTACTTTAAATTGGTTGTAAGAACCGCCGTACAGGTTGCTGGTGGTCACAAAATTGTCACCCGCCTGCAGAATATTGTTCAGGGCAATGAACTGTGCCGCCTGCCCAGAGCCCACGGCCAGGGCCGCCACTCCGCCTTCTAAAGCCGCAATGCGTTTCTCAAACACATCGGTGGTGGGGTTCATGATGCGGGTGTAGATGTTCCCGAACTGCTTCAGGGCAAACAGGTTGGCGCCATGCTCTGCGTTCTCAAACACATACGAGGTGGTTTGGTAGATAGGAACGGCGCGGGAACGGGTGGTAGGGTCTATTTCCTGGCCGGCATGCAGTTGAAGGGTTTCAAAACGATATGAATTAGACATAGTACTTCTAGGTTACACTTGAAAAATTGAACAAAAACAGGATACTAGGAAAACTTACGCGTAGGCGCGTCTCCCCGCGGCAGCGCGGTAAGCCCTAGAAAACCAGAAGGTTCAGATTAGCGACAACAGCAACAACAGTCCTGAATGGACATTCGCATTTCTGTTGGGCAGAAAGAAGGGGTGTAACCAAATAGCGTCACCGTTTGGCGCGCCAAAGCATTGCTAGAAGTGGGTTGGATAGTAATTTCCATCTTCGTATCAATTTATATTCCCCAGGGCAATATGTCCGCTGGGATCAGGAATTAGCACCTTACCTCTTAGTAGGTTGCTAGAGCTTCATTGAGCCTGTCTCTCCGCTCTTCTTTATAAATCAACTACCGGAATAATTGACTTGATACTGCAAATGTAAAGCCCGAAAGTTCATCTGCAAACAATTTATAAAAAATTTTACAAATTAATTTTACGAAGGCTTTAACCAAGGGTTGTTAAGGTTGCAATATTGACAGCAGAAACTAACATTCATTAGCATGTTGTTATTTGTTTTGATCTTAGGGGAGGGAACGGGATAGCGTTTTGTCTGTTCCAAAGCTGGTGCTGGTACTGTTGTTTCCTTTCATTGCTGCTAAAATGCGAAGTTAGTTGTCCCCTTGGCGGTGGCGTTTGCTCCGGTGCCTCACTCACTGCATTGTTTCATCTTTTCCGGTAAGCGCTCACGGCCGCGGGGCCCCGTCCTGGCGGTGAGCACTGCTGTTAAAACTAGGCCCTCCGGCCTTGCCGCTGAAGCGGCACCGTATTAACAGAGGCGCTCACCCCCACGACTGGTTGCTGTTCCTCTCCTGTAACTGCTTGTGCTGTTATGTCTGCCTCTGCAGGTAGCTGCTGCTGCCCCGCTAGCCTGAGACGAGCCCGTGCTGCGCACATCAGCCAGAGGCAGAAGTGTTGTTGTTCATTGTTGCTTTCTCTGGTTCAAGTTTTCAACTTGGACCTATAATGGCGGAAGCTTTCAGCTTCCATGAGGCGGCCGCCTCACATTACCTCTGCCCTCTATAGCTCCATATGGCGCGGAAGTTCCTTCCGTGCCTTCTAACGCCAGCAGATACTCCCGCGCTGGCGCGAGTCCCCAGACGCGTGCCTACTGATGACGGGCGGTCTCCGGCTGCCCCCGCGGCGCGGCAGCGAAACCAGGCATTGCTGCTTCATTCGTACTGATTTGCGTAAGGAAAAAATGAAAGGACTCAGAACTCAAGACTCAGAACTCACTTTGACACTCCCCCTTGGAAGGGGGCGAAGGGGGATGTTGACACAGGAGCGCACGCATTGCAGAGATTCGGTCACCCGTCTCTTTCCCTACCCATGCCTAATACTCCTGTTGGGGTGGATTCTCATGATGATTAAGTTGCTTTCCCATAATAAACTAAAATCACATACTTGACTCAGAACTACCACCAGGCGCCGTAGCCTCCGGAGGAACCGCGGGTGTTTGCGACAACTTCCGTTTTAGACCTGTTTTCTCAAAAACAGCTCTAAAACGGAAAATAGAAGATGCACCCAGCCGCTGAAAACAGGACGGGAGGGCACTTGCCCCGTGCCGTTCCTTTCCTAACTTTGCCGGGGTTAGCCCATTTGTATGCAAGCGTTAAAAGAAACCAACTTCCACTTTCCTGAGCAGACCGGCTTTTACAGAGGCAAGGTACGGGATGTTTATTACTTCAAAGACAAGTTAGCCATGGTGGCCACAGACCGCATCTCAGCGTTTGATGTGGTATTGCCGCGGGCCATCCCCTACAAAGGACAGGTGCTCAACCAGATAGCGGCCAAGTTCTTGGCGGCAACCGCCAATGTGGTCCCCAACTGGGTCATAAGCCAGCCGGCGCCCAACGTAACCATTGGCCGCCAGTGCGAAACCTTTAAAGTAGAGATGGTGATCAGGGGCTATTTAGCCGGCCATGCGTGGCGGGAGTACAGCGCGGGGAAACGCTTGCTCTGCGGGGTGGCCATGCCAGACGGCCTGCGCGAAAACGATCCGTTCCCGGAGCCCATCATCACCCCCACCACCAAGGCTGCCGAAGGCCATGATGAAGACATCTCCCGGGAGGAAATCCTGAGACAGGGTATTGTGTCAGAAGAAGACTACCTGCAGCTAGAAGCCTACACCCGGGCACTCTTCAAGCGGGGTTCTGAGTTGGCCGCAGAGCGCGGGCTCATTCTGGTGGACACCAAATATGAATTCGGCAAAGCCGATGGCACGATTATGGTGATTGATGAAATTCATACCCCAGACTCCTCAAGGTTCTTTTATTCAGAAGGTTATGAAGACCGGCAAAATGCAGGGCAGCCGCAACGGCAACTTTCAAAGGAGTTTGTACGTCAATGGTTGATTGAAAATGGTTTTCAGGGAAAAGAGGGGCAGCAGGTCCCTGAAATGACTGATGACAAAATAACGGAGATCTCGCAGCGTTACATTGAATTGTACGAGCAGGTGCTGGGGGAGAAGTTCATTCCCCAAGATTATGCCAGCCAGCCAGATACGCTGCAGCAGAGCATTGCCGTAAACATTTTTTAACATACTTTGTTAGAGATATTCCACCAATTTTTGGTAAATTCGCATTCTAAACCTTTTTGCTGTTACTTATGAAGTACACAATTGATAAAAAAGAGAATTACACTATCATCACCATAGATGAAAAGAAACTCGACACCACAATCGCCCCTGATTTGAAGTCTGAATTTGTGAAGTTGAATGCAGAAGGTATCACTAACTTGATCTTAGATCTTACCAACGTAAAATATACAGATTCATCAGGGCTTTCTTCAATCCTGATTGCCAACCGTCTTTGCAACTCTTCTGGCGGGGTTCTGATCCTGACCGGCCTGCAGGAGCACGTGACCAAGCTGATCACCATCTCTAAGCTGGAGTCTGTGTTGAACATTCTGCCTACCGTTGAAGAAGGCATTGACCGCGTGTTCCTGCACGAGATTGAGAGTGATCTTACCAACAAGGAAGAATAGTTCAGGTTTAAGGGGGAGACAGCTTGGATTTTGAACTGAAAATTCTTGGTTCCGCTTCGGCCCTACCCTCTCCAGACCGTTTCAATACTGCCCAACTGCTCACGGTTGGGAACCAAATCAATCTGATTGATTGCGGCGAAGGTACACAAATGCAGCTGATGCGATACAAAGTAAAGCATCAGCGCATTTGTAACATCTTCATCAGTCACCTGCACGGTGACCACTACTTTGGGCTGGCAGGTTTGCTTTCCACCATGCACCTGCAGCAGCGCACAGGCCCCCTCCACCTCTTCGGCCCCAGGGGCCTGGCTGAAATACTTACCCTTCAGTTCAAGTACGGCGGCACCCAACTCACCTACCCCATCCATTTCAATGAGGTAGACACCACGGCCTTCACCAAGATCTTTGAAGATAAGTTCATGACGGTGCACTCGCTGCCCATGCAGCACCGGGTGCCTTGCTGCGGCTATCTGTTCAGGGAAAAACAAAAGCCCCGCCACTTACTAAAGTCCAAACTGCCTGATTTTCTCACGCCCCCGCAACTGGTGCGGCTCAAGTGGGGAGAAGACATCTTTACTGAAAATGGCGAGGTACTGGTGCGGAATGCTGACGTGACCACTGATCCCAAACGCAGCCGCAGCTACGCGTACTGCGCAGACACCAGGTGCAAAGAAGATATTCTCCCTTACATCTCTGGGGTTGACCTGCTCTACCATGAGTCTACGTTCCTCCAGGAGATGGCCGCCCGGGCCGAGTACACCTTTCACAGCACCGCCGCCCAGGCCGCTACCCTGGCCGCAAAAGCCCAGGTGAAACGGCTGCTGCTTGGCCATTTCTCCACCCGCTACAAAGACCTCACTCCCCTGCTGGAGGAAGCGCAGGCAATTTTCCCCAATACCAACCTGGCCACTGAGGGCAAGACGGTGAGCGTACTGGAATAGCCTTCTGGTTTAACGTGCCCCCACTCCTTTTTCATTCGCCCACTTCTCACAAGAGGCGGTACTTCTGTTCCTCCTCATGGGAAGGAAAACAAAGTTGTCGCCTAGCTAGAAATTTTCTGCTTTCGGTGCTCCTGTTTACTTTAGCACTGGATTAGAGCCAGAAGCAGTGGAGAGCTCCCTTTTGTAATGGGTGCAGAACTCTGCGCATCATGTTAAGCTCCTGTTTTGGGGCTGTTTTCTAAAAAGTAGCCCTAAAACGCTGGCAGGGCTGGGCGCTTGCGCCAGAGGCACTTTGCCAGGCACCAGGGAAACAGGAACCACGCAACCGGTTCACAATTTAAACTTTATGCAAAACTCCGGCACATTCAAGTCTTCAATGGGTTTCAGGAAACGCCAGTTGTTCATGGTGCTGAGCGGCATTTTTTTAACCAATGCCTTGCTGGCAGAACTGATTGGGGTAAAGATCTTCTCGGGCGAAGGCGTGTTTGGCCTGGCAGGCGCCCAGATCCCCGTGCTCGGCACCAAGTTCGACTTTAACCTGACCGCCGGGGTCATCATCTGGCCGGTTGTGTTCATCACCACCGACATCATCAATGAGTACTTCGGGAAAGACGGGGTGAAACGGATCAGTTTCCTGACGGCGGGTTTAATTGCCTACGCCTTTGTAGTGATTGTAGCCGCCACCTGGCTGCCACCCGCACCATTCTGGCAGGAGGTGAACAGCCAGGGCCCCAACGGCGCGCCGTTTGACATGGACTATGCGTACAACAGGGTTTTCCGGCAGGGCCTTGGAATCATAGTGGGTTCGCTGGTCGCTTTTTTGGTGGGGCAGCTGCTGGACGCGCACGTGTTCCATTGGCTCAAACACCTGACCGGAAGCCGCAAGATCTGGCTCAGGGCCACCGGCTCCACCCTGGTCTCCCAGCTGGTAGACACGGTGGTGGTGCTGTTTATTGCGTTCTATCTTTTCGGGGACTGGAGCCTCACGCTGGTGCTGTCTGTCTCGGTGATCAACTACCTGTACAAGTTTACGGTGGCGGTGCTGCTCACGCCCCTGCTGTACCTGGCGCACGGGGTGATTGACCGGTACCTGGCCAACGACCAAGACGTTCCTTTTGACACCTTCATCTCCAAAGACTAATTTCTGTTTCCGGCATATTTTTCTGAAAACAGGCTAAAAACGCAGATACGGCGCAGCAGAAAAAGGAACCTTTGCGGCGGCAGATGTGAGGTTCTACCAAAGGCTGTGGGTGACGCGGCAGTGATGCTGGCGTAGGCCCGGCAGATGCGCGGCGGCATTTTCTTTTCGGCCCTGGGCCGAAACACAACCCAACCCTATGGCTGCTGCACCTGAGGCGCTGGGTTTGGTGGCCACGGTGGGCTTTCTCCCCCTCCGGGGTTTCTGTTTTGGAGCCGTTTTTCTCAAAACAGCCCCAAAACAGAAAACTAAGGTACCGCTCAAGGCAACCGCAGTGGGGTATCAACAAAGGGTGGCTATCTTTGTGCATGGCTTTCCCTCCTTTGTACCTGCTCAGCGGCCTGGGCGCAGATGAACGGCTGTTCCAGTTTTTACGGTTGCAGCACCCAAACCCGGTGGTGGTGAAATGGGTTACGCCGGCGCCGCATGCCACGCTGGCGCAGTACGCCCAGCAGGTTTTGCCCCAGATTCAGGACCGTTCAGCGCCGGCGGTGCTCATTGGCCTGAGCTTTGGCGGCATGGTGGCCCAGGAGCTGGCCAAGCTGATCCCCACCCAAAAAGTTATTCTGCTCTCCAGCCTGGCCCATACCCCGCAGCTGCCCTGGTACTACCGCGCGGGCGGCTTGCTGCGCCTACAGAAGTGGCTCCCTTTTCAATGGGCCAAATCCTTCCCGGCACCCGGCGAATGGCTTTTTGGGGCGAAGTCGCCGCTGGAGAAGCAGGTCTTCCGCTCTATCATCCAGGACACCGACCTTGACTTTCTGCGCTGGTCCCTCACCGCCATTCTTGGTTGGCAGCACCGGGCAGAAGCGTCTGAGCAGCTGGTGATCATACACGGCACCCGCGACAAGATCTTGCCGGTGCCGCTTGTCCCCCGGGTGCACCTGATGGAGGGCGGGGAGCACCTGATGGTGATGAGCCGCGCGGCGGAAATAAGCGCCCTGCTCAACCAGCACCTGCGGTAGGCTGTTTTTGGCCTATTTTCTGAAAAACAGGCCAAAAACAGCATCGGCTTTCGGGGTTTGGGCGGCAATTGCTTACTTTGTACAAATTAACAGTACTGAACCCATGGCTAGAATCCTTACCGGCATCCAAAGCAGTGGCCGCCCGCACCTGGGCAACCTGCTGGGTGCCATTCTCCCCGCGATTGAGCTTTCTAAGAAGGCTGAGAACGAATCGTTGTACTTCATTGCCGACCTGCACTCCCTCACCTCTATCAGAGATGCGCAGGAACGCAGAATGAACACCTACGCGGTGGCCGCGGCCTGGCTGGCATTTGGCCTGGACACAGACAAGCATATTTTCTACCGCCAGAGTGACGTGCCGGAGGTGACCGAGCTGACGTGGTATCTGAGCTGCTTCGCCCCTTACCCCATGCTGGCCAACGCTCACTCGTTCAAAGACAAATCGGCGCGCCGCGGCCTGGCAGATGTCAATGCCGGCCTGTTCACCTATCCTGTGCTCATGGCCGCTGATATTCTGCTCTATGACGCTGAGTTTGTACCCGTGGGCAAAGACCAGGTGCAGCACCTGGAGATCACCCGTGACATTGCCAGCACGTTTAACCATCTCTACGGCGAGGTGTTTGTGCTGCCAGAGGCGAAGGTAGACGAGAACGTGATGACGGTACCGGGCATTAACGGTGACAAAATGAGCAAGTCATACGGCAACACCCTTGATATTTTCCTGCCAGACAAGGAGCTGCGCAAGCGCGTCATGAGCGTTGTTTCTGACAGCAAAACCCTGGAAGAGCCCAAAGACCCTGAAACGGACAATACCTTTAAGCTGTACTCGCTGCTAGGCTCGCCTGAGCAGGTGGAGGACCTGCGCCAGAAGTATTTGGCGGGCGGCTTTGGGTACGGTCACGCAAAACAAGCCCTCTTTGATCTGATTCTGGAGAAATACGCAGCCCCCCGGGAGCGCTTCAACTACTACATGAACAACCTCCCCGAACTAGACGCCAAACTGGCCGAAGGTGCCGCCAAAGCGCGCGCCATTGGTGCCCCTGTATTGAAGAAGGTCCGGGAGAAGCTGGGGTTTTAGCAGCGTATCACGTAGCGTGTATCACGTATCAAGATAAAAAGCTCCTGTTTGCTAAGAACAGGAGCTTTTCTGTTTTTATCGGTTTTGGTCAAGACACATAACTGTCTGCTCTTAGATTTAGTAGATTCCATTGATTTCTGGATGGAGGTAGCCAAGAAGATGTTTCAGTCGATCCAGGTCCTTCAGACGCTCCCAAAAATTGCTGACGGTACGTGGCTGTTTATTGGAAGAAGGAACTGGCGCGAGGCTCCCGTCTCGCGCCAAAGGATGGGACGAGGCTCCAGACTGGCCGGTAACCGAGATAAGATCAGCCATGCGTGGAACCCACCCCTACCCCTCCCGGGAGAGGAGTATCTGGCATACGTGGACCGGCAGGTGTCAACATCCCCCTTCGCCCCCTTCAAAGGGGGAATATCGGAGTGAGTCCTGGGTCTTGAGTCATGAGTTCTGAGTCCTGAGTTCTGAGTTCTGAGTCTTGAGTTCTGAGCCCTTTCTTTTCTTCTTAGGCAGTTCAGCACGAATGAGGCAGTAATGCCTTGCCTGATCTCGCAGCCGTGCCGCGAGGGCAGCCAGAGACCGCCCATCACGCCGCTCTTCCGGATTTACAATCCGGAAGCAGCTACTGAGGGGATTTGTAATCCCCGTTACGCCGCCTTTGAACAACTATTACTGCGGATTGCAAATCCGCGGGGAGTTTTGATTCGGGATTGCAAATCGCGAAAAGCGGAGAAAGTAAAAGCCCTCTGCCTCCAAGGGGGGGTGTTCGGGAATGCGTGGGGGCGTATGCTACGCGCCCCTACAGCAATGCGCGTCCTCCTGTGTAAACATCCCCCTTCGCCCCCTTCAAAGGGGGAGTATCTGGCAGCGTTAGAAGGCACGGAAGTAACTTCCGCGCCATAGGGGGCAGAAGAAGCAGAAGTAATGTGAGGCTGCCGCCTCATGGAAGCTGAAAGCTTCCGCCACCACAGGTCCAAGTTGGAAACTTGAACCAGAGAAAGCGGCAGGCAAGCAGCAATATGTAAACCAACAAACAACAATGAACAATCAACACTTCTGCTAGTGGCACCTCAGTTAAATTAGCACTTCTGCCCCTGGCTGATGTGCGCAGCACGGGCTCGCCTCAGGCTAGCGGATCAGCAACAGTTACCTGCAGAGGCGGTCATAGCAAGAGAAGCTGATCAGGAGGGGAACAGAAACCAGTCCTGACGGTGAGCGCCTCTGTTAATACGGTGCCGCTTCAGCGGCAAGGCCGGAGGGCCTAGTTTTAACAGCAGTGCTCACCGCCAGGACGGGGCCCCGCGGCCGTGAGCGCTTACCGGAAAAGATGAAACAGCACAGTTACTAAACCAACGCGTCAAACGCCAAAGCCAAGGGGACAGCGAACTACGCATTACCCCTGCAGCAGCATGACTATAAGGCACCTCATCCAACAGCCAAGGCAGCCTCAACCAGCCAAGAAAACAGCAGACAACGCATTGCAAACGGCAAAGGCCGCACAGCCAAAGCAAGAACAAACTAAGCACTACAACTCTAAAACTGGCGTTTCATTCATCAGCAAGCACCAAATAAACTACAGGAAACCCCTGTTCTAAGCCTATTTTCGCCAAAACAGGCCAAAACGGAAACGGCTCCGGCGCGGGGAAAACCCGCACGGGAGCCGTTTCATGAAAGTCTTGCTACGTGCTACGTGCTACTTGATACGATTTACTCCGCTCTCCAAACTTCTTCCCGCACGTTCTTGCCCACGCTCAGAATCAACCGGGCGGGGTTAGGCACCAGCAAAAGGCGGGCTTCTTTGTTCGGGTAGGCATCAGCCTCCACCCAAACCCCTTCTTTGCCGGTAATGTCTACCTGCCCCTCTGGGCTCAGCGCCTCTGGCAGATAAGCCGTGGGCAGCAGCACATCAGTGTCTGGACAATGCTTCTGGTGCACATCACCCAGCACCTCCTCCAGATACTCCCCGAAGTTGTCGTTGAAGTCGTCTTCCTGGTCATGCAGCTCCTCTTCTACATCATCATAGCGGTCATCATTGTACGAGAGCTGGCCTAATTCCTGCTTTTTCCGGATAAGGGCCACAAGGGAAGTATTCAAGTCTTGGGTATTCATGCCTATCTTATTTTTCCCAAAGTTGGGAACAACTTACACAATTTACAAGTAACCGGGGCAAATCAGCCGCCTAACACTTGTTTGCTTTTGCCAACTATTCTTCTATTTTTACAGGAATTACCGTATTCAATTCCAGAAACATCCAAAAATAACCAACCATATGGAGACAGCCACTGATTTAAAAAAAGACACCCCCGTAGACTTTCTGCCGCTCAACGGCACAGATTACCTGGAGTTCTACGTAGGCAACGCCAAGCAGAGCGCCTACTACTACCAAAGCGCGTTTGGGTATGAGCTGGTGGCCTATGCCGGGCCAGAGACAGGCGTGCGCGACCGGGCTTCTTATGTGTTGCAGCAAGGCAAGGTGCGGCTGGTGCTCACCACGTCTTTGCAACCAGATTCTGCTATTTCTGAGCACGTGCGCCTGCACGGTGACGGCGTAAAGGTCATGGCGCTGTGGGTAGAAGACGCGTACAAAGCCTACGAGGAAACCACCCGGCGCGGGGCCAAATCGGCGGGGGAGCCACAGACCCTCACAGATGAGTTTGGCGAGGTAAAAATCGCCTCTATCTACACCTATGGCGAAACCGTGCACACGTTTGTGGAGCGCAAGAACTATACCGGCGCCTTCATGCCCGGCTATGTGGCCCGCAAAAGCAACATGCCCATCACGCCGGTGGGCTTCAAACACGTAGACCACTGCGTGGGCAACGTGGGCTGGGGCGAGATGAACCAGTGGGTAGATTTCTACGCGCAGGTAATGGGCTTCCAGCTGCTGCTCACCTTTGATGATGAAGATATTTCCACTGAGTATTCGGCGCTCATGAGCAAGGTGATGAGCAACGGCAACGGCTACGTGAAATTCCCCATCAACGAGCCCGCTGAGGGCAAGAAGAAATCGCAGATTGAGGAGTACCTTGACTTCTACCACGGCCCCGGCGTGCAGCACATTGCCATTGCCACAGATGACATTGTGCACACCGTGGGGGAACTGCGGCGGCGCGGCGTAGAATTCCTGAGTGTGCCCGGCTCCTATTATGAAGACCTGCTGGAGCGCGTGGGCAACATTGATGAAGACCTCAAACCGCTCCAGGACCTGAACATTCTGGTAGACCGTGACAATGAGGGGTACCTGCTCCAGATCTTTACCAAACCCGTAGAAGACAGACCCACGGTGTTCTATGAGATCATTCAGCGCAAAGGGGCCAAATCCTTCGGGAAAGGCAATTTCAAGGCCCTGTTTGAGTCTATTGAGCGCGAACAGGCGCTGCGCGGAAATTTATAAAACCCGTACCCGCTTTTTTGAGTAGTACCAGTAGGTGCGTTTTTGGCCTCGTTTTCAGAAAACAGGCCAAAAACGCACTTTCGTTTACCTGCGGCCGGTAATTGGCGGGCAACCCTCCTCCCGGCCAATCCAGGCAGAAGACGGGTGGCAAACCTTAAAAGCAGGCATTCCATTCCGCTGTGCGGATGGGAAAAAAGAATTTACTATTATTGAACCATTAAATACAAAAAACACGAAGCTGTTTTGGGGCTGGTTTCGTAAAAACAGGCCTAAAACGCATTTCCTTTTCTCTACTATCACTATGGAAAACCATCTTTCACTGGAACCGGCGGTACAGACCAAAATCAACGCGTGGCTGGAAGGCGGCTATGACGCCGACACCAAAGCTGAATTACAGAAGATCATTGACGCCGGTGACGCCGACACCCTCACCGATTCCTTCTACAAAGACCTGGAGTTTGGCACCGGCGGTCTGCGCGGCATCATGGGCGTGGGCAGCAACCGCATGAACCGCTACACCGTGGGCATGGCCACGCAGGGGCTGAGCAACTACCTGCTCAAGTCGTTCCCGGAGCAGCAGATCAGCGTGGCCATTGCTCATGACAGCCGCAACAACTCAGATGTGTTTGCCAACGTGGTGGCAGATGTGTTCAGCGCCAACGGCATAAAAGTGTACTTCTTCAAAGAGCTTAGGCCCACGCCCGAGCTGTCTTTCGCCATCAGGCATTTAGGTTGCCAGAGCGGCGTTGTCTTGACGGCTTCACACAACCCCAAAGAATACAACGGCTACAAGGCCTACTGGAATGACGGCGGGCAGGTAACCGCCCCGCATGACAAGAACATCATTGCCGAGGTGAACAAGATCCAGAGCGTTGAGCAGGTGAAGTTTGAGCGCAATGAGGCGAACATAGAGTTCATTCTGGACGAAGTAGACCAGGCGTACCTGGACAAAGTGGCCACGCTGTCAGTAGACCCGGCCATGATTCAGCGCCAGAAAGACCTCAAAATTGTCTTCACCCCTATTCACGGCACGGGTATCACCTTAGTACCGCGCGCGCTGGAGCGTTTTGGGTTTACCAATGTGCACGTGCTGGAGGCGCAGGCTACCCCAGATGGAAATTTCCCGACGGTAGTGTACCCCAACCCCGAGGAAAAAGACGCCATGAACCTGGCCATGCAAAAAGCAAGGGAACTGGATGCTGATTTAGTGCTGGCCACTGACCCAGACGCAGACCGCGTGGGCATTGCCGTGAAAGACCAGAAAGGAGAATGGGTGCTGCTCAACGGGAACCAAACCGCCGCCCTGCTCACCTACTACATCTTGCAGGCCTGGAAAAAAGCAGGCAAACTCACGGGCAAAGAATACGTGGTGAATACCATTGTGACCACAGACCTTATCAACCGCGTAGCTGAGGGCTTTGGCGTAGACTGCTATGAGACCCTCACCGGCTTCAAGTACATTGCCACCATCATGCGTGACAAAGAAGGCGAGGCCCAGTATATTTGCGGCGGTGAAGAGAGCTACGGCTTCTTGGTGGGAGACTTTGTGCGGGACAAAGATGCCGTTTCTTCCTGTGCCATGATTGCTGAAATGGTGGCGTCTGCCAAAGACCAGGGCAAGAGCCTGTTTGAGCTCATGATCCAGATGTACCAGGAGTTTGGCTTCTACAAAGAAGACCTGATCTCCCTGACCAAGAAAGGCCACCGCGGTGCCCAGGAAATTCAGGAGATGATGCAGGAGCTGCGCGAGAACCCGCCCCAGACCATTGCAGGTTCAGACGTGGAGGAGGTGATTGACTACAAGACCGGCTTCAGAAAGAACCTGAAGACTGGCCAGGAAACCGCTACCGGCCTGGAGAGCTCCAACGTGCTCCAATTCCTCACCGAAGACGGCACCAAGGTTTCGGCCAGGCCGTCTGGCACTGAGCCAAAGATCAAATTCTACTTCAGCGTGCGGGAGCCGTTGGCCACTGCGGGTGAGTTTGAGCAGGTGGGCCAGAAACTGGACCAGAAAATACAGCAGATCATTTCTGATCTAAAGCTGAAGTAGACCTCAGTTTCTCAACTAGTCACCCCAAGAAAACCCTTTTGGAATGCGTCCAAAAGGGTTTTCTGTTTTCAGGCTGTTTTCAGAAAAACAGGCCGAAAACAGATATGAAATAAAAGCCAGCCGCCCTTCCCGTACATTCTGTTTTTAGCCTGATTTTGAAAAAACAGGCCAAAAACAGAACGTACAGAAACCTCCCCGGCCCCGGGCTTTTCTGTTCCTCCGCACTATTCGGCACTTCTGATGACCTGAGATCAAAGATTCCCGTTAAAGACAGGAAACCTGTTTTGAAACTGTTTTCAAACCTTTGACCTATGAGTTCGCAGCAACCCAATTTAAGCACCACCAAAAGCTTTGAAGAAGCCGCTATTGCCAAACCAGACCAAAATCCTTTGCCCCGGGCAATCCTCAGGCCCAACAACTATTTCCTGCTAGACGGGGAATGGAAGTTTGAGCTGGATACCGACGACAGAGGCCTGCGCGAGTCCTGGTTTCTGGGCCACAACTATGCCCATACCGCCAACTGGCCTGGATCTGTGGAAGAGCACCTGGCTCAGGCCAAAGGCCAGATACAAGAAGGGCCGGCGTGGCATGACAAAGTGGTGGTGTGGTATGAGCGGGAATTCCCCAGGCCCCAGCGCGGTGAAAAGAATGAGAACACCATGTTCCAAATCACTTTTGGTGCGTGCGGCTATGAAACCAGGGTCTGGCTCAACGGTCGGCTCCTGACCTCAGTTGAGGGCGAAGATGTGCACTACGGTGAGTACACCTCCTTTTCGTATGAGCTGAACGAAGAACACCTGCTCCCCGTGAACTGGCTCACCGTACGCATAGCAGACACCATGGACGCTGAGATACCGCGCGGAAAGCAGGAGTCACACGTGTACAAACGGGGCGGTATCTGGTATCAGACCTATACCGGTGCCGTACGCAGCGTCTGGATGGAAACCGTTGAGCGCAACCGTCTGCGGTCACGCATTGGGGTGCAGAGCATTATTGAAGACTCCTTGGTGCGCTTTACCTTCACTTCCCGCATTCATGACCCCGGCATGTACACGCTCCGGCTGCAGGTGTTTGAACAGGACAGTGACAGCCCTGAACCGTTTGCCACCTCAGATTACCTGTTAAAGCTCAGTGAAGGGCAAAAGCTCCAGAACGTGGTCATGCAGATTCCTAACGCCCAGCTCTGGAGCCCTGAGCACCCAAAGCTGTACCGGCTGGTGGCCCAGCTCATAGACGCCAACGGCTACACCGCCGAAATTCAGGGCCATTTTGGCATGCGTAAAATTGAGGCGCGGGGCCGTCATATCTACCTGAACAACCAGGAGATTTACATTGACGGAATTCTGTACCAGCCCGGCACCGCCACCTATGAGGAAATGCGCCGCCACATGTACGCCATGAAAGAACTGGGTTGCAACCTGGTGCGGGTGCACATAGCCGGGGTTGACCCGCGCATCTACAACCTGGCAGATGAAATTGGCCTCCTGCTTTGGGTGGAAGTCCCCAGTCCGCACAGCTCCACCCAGAAGAGCCGGGAAAACCATTACGCAGAGCTCCTCAGAATGCTGGCCCTGATTGAGACCAACCCGTCTGTGATCATCTGGTCCCTTTACAATGAAGACTGGGGTGCCCAGGACATTGCCACCAACCCAGAAACCCGCCAGTACATCATGGACACCTTCCATTACATGAAGATCAGGTATCCGCAGTTTCTGGTGGTAGACAATGACGGGTGGCAGCACATCTCGTATGAAGGCAAGCTGAAGTCAGACATGCTGACCGCCCACGTGTACACCCCAGAGGTGGACCGCTGGTGTGAAGTGCTTGACCAGATCACCGAAGGCCAGATGGAAGGGGTTGCCGCTTTCCCACTGGTGGTGGGGGACCAGTATTTCTACCGGGGCCAGACCCCCGTGATCATTAGCGAATGGGGAGGTTTCGGGTTCTCTGACTACGGCGGGCCCAATGACCTGGAGGAACGCGCTGACCGCATCAGGGTCTTCAAGGAGGAGATGCGCAAACGCCCTATAGCCGGTGATGTGTATACCCAGGCCACCAACATTGAAGACGAGCGAAACGGTTTGATAGACCCCCACACCGGCGAACTCTCTGTACCGGCTGGTCTTTTGAATTCCAGAAAATAGTCCCGGTTTGGGTGATCTTTCTGCAAAAAAAGATCACCCAAGCTTTTTTCCATCTCTTCCCTTCCACCGTATGAAAGTTAAACTACTACTGCTCCACTCCCTCCTTCTGTGCTGCCTTCTGTTGAATGCCTGCAGTGAAGATGACCATGAGGAGAATGGCCCCGCTGGCACCATCACGGCCCAGATAAACGGCCAGGACTGGAAAGCCGTCCGGGTGTCGGCGGCTTACAATGAAGCGTACCAGGACTTGCTCTTAGGGGGCGAAAGCGCCAGCGGCGAAGGAATTTCCCTTGCCATTGACAATGTGACCGGCACGGGCACCTTTACCGGCAACTCCAGCGGGATTGTGGTAGGCACCTACCTGAGCGGCAACTCCAATGAGCAGTGGAGCTCTTTCCTGAACGGAGACTGTCTCATCAATGTCACCAAATTTGATAAATCCAGCAGAACCATTTCCGGCACCTTTGAGTTTGTTGGCGAAAATGACAGCCAAACCTCCATCAAAACCATCACGGGAGGCAAATTTACAGACGTGCGGTTTGAGCCCTTTTAAAGGAGACAGAGCAGCCACAAAAACCTTATGCCTTACAAGTTGTCTTTATAACAGAACCAGAAGTAACCTATGACTATTCAAAAATACTTTGTCTGCCTGCTCCTGCTGCTGGCAGGAACGGCCCAGGCCCAGCAACTGGCACCGGCTGAAAAAATAGAAACCAAAAAAGGCACCCTTACTGTTCAGCCTATCCTGCACGCCAGCCTGGCGCTGCAATGGGACAATAAAACCATTTATGTAGACCCTACAGGCGGTGCCAAAGCATTTGCCGGGATGACCGACCCGGACCTCATCCTGATCACAGACATTCACGGGGACCACCTGGACCTGAAAACCCTGGAAGCCCTGAATACCAGCAAAGCCAGAATCATAGCCCCTCAGGCAGTTGTGAACCAGCTTCCTGAAAGCATGAAGGCCAAGGCGGTGGTACTGACCAACGGCGAAAAAACCACTCAGCTCTCCATCCCCATCACGGCGGTGCCCATGTACAACCTCCCGGAAACCGCCGACTCCCGCCACCCCAAAGGGCGCGGAAACGGGTACGTGCTGGAAATGGGGGGCAAGCGCATCTATCTGTCCGGTGACACAGAAGACATCCCAGAAATGCGTTCCCTCAAAGACATTGACGTGGCGTTTGTGTGCATGAACCTCCCCTACACCATGGATATCAACCAGGCCGCCGCGGCCGTGCTGGCTTTTAAACCTAACGTAGTCATTCCCTATCACTATCGCGGGCAAAACGGGTTAAGTGACGTAGCAGCTTTCAAGCAGCTGGTGGCAGACGGGAAGAAAAAAATAGAGGTGAGGCTCCTACAGTGGTATCCTGAGAAATAAAGTCTCTTTCGTACCCACACACACGTACCACCGCGCCAGCAGTACTGGAGCAGACTCCTGTTTTCGGGCTGTTTTTCTGAAAACAGCCCGAAAACAGGAGTTACAAAACAAGAAAGCCGGACCTGCTTTTGGGCAAGTCCGGCTTTCTTGTTAGGCAGTAGTGTTAAATACGGGTGGGATCGTTTTCAGAGGGTTCTGTCTCATCACTGCCAAAAGGCTGGTCTGAGCTTCGCACGCCGTTAACGCTGCCGTCCATCTCCTCATAGCTCCCCTCAAATTCAAAACCGGGGCCTTGGGCAAAAGACTCAGTGTCTGTACGGTCATTCGCGCCGTAGCCGGTGATCTCATTACCGCCAATGTGCAGGTTCTCCAGCTTATCTTTCTGGTCATTGCGTTCGGTGTCTCCCCCGGGCCCAATGTTGCGTTTAGCGGTAGGGTCTGGATGGTTGCCGGGTGCATTGCGCTGATGGCTCTCATCATGGATATTGCCGGGGCTATCTGGGTTTTGCCTATCTTCGTCTCTGGTGTCCATAGTTCTAGTGGTTAGTTTCTGGTTTATGTACGCAGAGCAGAAAGGCTGGTTCTAAATCAGAGGTAGAGACACCACGCTGGTCTACCGGAAGAATGAAAAGGGAAAACCGTAGCTGGAGCCGAACCGGTAAATCATAGACTTACTTTTTCTTTCCCTTCTTGCCCTTTTTGCCTTTATACTTCCCTTCTTTCAAAGCCTTTTTCTGCTGCCCCGGGGCAAACTCCTTGGCAGACTGCGCACCTACTACTTTTTTTGCCTGCCCCGGGGGCATTCCGGCGGTTGATGGTTCTGAACCAGGCAAATAGATTCCTGTTGTGCGTACTCCGGGGTGCTGGCTCTTAGATGTTCTGGTTGAGGAGGGAGTGCGGGAGCTGCTGGTATTTCTGGAGCTGGAACAGCCAACCGTACTTACCAGAAACAGGATTAAAACCACTGCCTGCACGTAAAACTGCTTTTTCATAAATAGAAGCCAATAGGGTGAAACGGTTACTTTAGAGTAGCTGACACAAGAATAAAGCCAGAAATGAAGTTACTATGTCTTTATACCACTCTTAGAAGATGGGTGTGTTACGAACAAGATCGTTCATGGTTGCCCCCCTATATCTTTCTGAACCTGCAGCAGCTACTTCCCAACAGCTGCTGTTTCATTTGAAGGCTGCAATTCTTTCAGGACCAATACCTATATTAGTACCTCAGCAAAGAAAAGGAATTTCTTACTCTGAAAATGAAACCCTTGTTTTCAGCAAATGCGAGAGAGTCACATTACCGCTTACTGTACGCTGCCTTATTACTTACAACACAAACAAACTTTTATGAAAAACTTAGTCTTATCTAAACGGCCTAAGGTGGCTCTTTGGCTGCTGGCGCTCTCCTTGTCCAGCCCCGTGGTAGCCCAAGGCCCCAAAGATTTAAACGTGACGTACCAGCGTCCCGCTGAGGCAATTGCCAAACTGATTGAAGCCCCCGCCACCCCGTCCGTATCCTTTGACGCCAAAGGCGAATGGATGCTGGTCATGGAGCGGCCGGGCTATCCTTCCATAGAAGAGGTTGCTGCCCCTGAAGCCCGCATTGGCGGACTCCGGATCAATCCGGCGGTAAACGGTGCCAGCCGGGGATCTTCGTTCAACAGCCTTCTACTGAAGAAAGTAAAGGGGGGGCAGGAGTTCCCGGTACAGGGCCTTCCGTCCAACCCCAAGATTTCTGATGTCACCTGGTCACCAGATGAGAAGCAGGTGGCGTTTCTCAACACCGCACACAACGGCATTGAGCTCTGGGTGTTGAATGTGCAGGACAGAGCCGTGAAGAAGCTGACCGCAGCGCAGGTGAATGATGCCTATGGGAACGCTTTTACCTGGACTCCAGACAGCAAAGCCTTGTTGGTGAAACTTGTAAACCCCTCCCGCGGCGAGGCTCCCAAGTCAAACACCACCCCGGCAGGTCCCGTGATCCAGGAAAACCTGGGCAAGACTGCCCCTTCCCGCACCTATCAGGACCTGCTCAAGAATAGACAGGATGAAGCCCTCTTTGACTATTACCTCAACAGCCAATTGGTGCAGGTGAGTTTAGACGGAAAGCAGACACCGGTGGGCGTGCAGGGGGTGATCCGGTCCTTTGATGTGTCGCCAGACGGGCAGTACCTGCTGGTGGCTACCACCCACCGCCCCTACTCTTACCTGGTGCCCTCCTACCTGTTCCCCTACTCGGTTCAGGTGCTGGACCGCCAGGGGAAACTGGTGAAACAGATCGCTGATATTCCGTTGGGGGAAAATATTCCGGTAGGTTTTAATGCGGTGGCGGCCGGCCCCAGAAATGTGGCCTGGCGCCCTGACCAACCTGCTTCCTTGTACTGGGTAGAAGCCCAGGATGGCGGTGATGATAAAAAAGAGGTGCCTGTAAGGGACCTGGTGTACACCCAGCCCGCTCCGTTTACCGCCGCACCGGTGGCCATTGCGGGTACTAAACTCCGTTACAGCGGAATTACCTGGGGCAACAATGATTTGGCTATTGTCACAGAGCGTTGGTGGCGAACCCGCCAGGAGCGCCGCACCCGTATAAAGCCCAGCCAACCCAATGCCCAGCCCTCCCTGCTTCTGGAACGCTCCTATGAAGACCTTTACACAGACCCGGGTTCACCTGTCATGGTAAAGAACCAGTACGGCCGCAACGTTCTTCTCACAGACAAGTCTGGCAACCTGTTCATGATCAGTGAGGGAGGTTCTCCGCAGGGAAACCGCCCTTTCCTGAGCAAGTTCAACCTGAATACCCGTAAGAATGACATTCTATGGCGGTCAGAGGCACCGTACTATGAGCGTCCGGTTGATGTGCTGGACCCAGAGAAAGGGCTGTTTATTACCCGCCGCGAATCTGAAAATGACCCGCCCAATTATTTCCTTCGCACCGTTGGCGCTAAGAAACTGACAGCGGTAACCAAATTCCCGCATCCGGCCCCAGAATTGATTGGGGTAGAGAAACAACTGCTCACCTACAAACGCAATGACGGGGTTACCCTCACGGCCACCCTGTACACCCCCAAAGGCTACAAAAAAGAACAGGGCCGTCTGCCTATGCTCCTTTGGGCGTACCCACGGGAATTCAAAGACGCCGCGGCGGCCGGACAGGTGAAAAGTTCACCGTATGAGTTTACCCGCATCAGCTATGGCTCCCCCTTGTTCTGGGTTACCAGAGGCTATGCCGTTTTAGACCGTACAGACATTCCTATTGTGGGCGAAGGCAATGCCGAACCGAATGACACCTACGTTGAGCAGTTGGTGGCCAGTGCCAAAGCGGCAATTGATGAAGTCACCAAAATGGGAATTGCTGACCCTGCCCGCGTAGGCGTGGGAGGTCATTCATACGGGGCCTTCATGACCGCAAACTTACTGGCCCACTCTAACTTGTTTGCCGCCGGTATTGCCAGAAGCGGTGCCTATAACCGCACCTTAACGCCCTTCGGATTCCAGGCTGAGGAACGCACGTTCTGGCAGGCGCCTGAGGTGTATGCGAAAATGTCGCCGTTTAATTATGCTGACAAGATCAAAACCCCGCTCCTGCTCATTCACGGGGAAGCCGACAACAACTCCGGCACTTTCCCCATCCAAAGTGAGCGCTTCTACAATGCCTTAAAAGGCCATGGCGCCACCACCCGCTATGTAGTACTGCCCGCTGAGAGCCACGGCTACGGAGCCAAAGAATCAATCATGCACATGCTCTGGGAGATGGACCAGTGGCTGGAGAAGTATGTAAAAAACAAGCCCCAACCGCAGACCATGCGGTAGAAGTCTTCTGGTGAGAAAACAAAGAAGCTGTTTAGAGTTTTGGTAACTGCCAGGCAAAGGCTACCGGATAAGGTATTTCATATTCCAGTGGTTTCTGTTTTCGGGCTGTTTTCTGAAAAACAGCCCGAAAACAGAAATTAAATTCTCTGCAAAACATCTTTCTGTCTAAACTCTAAACAGCTTCTAAGTCAAAAAGAGAGGGTTCCTTCACGCAAAGGAACCCTCTCTTTTTTGCTTCAACTGATCTATCCTTCTGCTATGTTTCTCAAGCCACCTACAGCTTGACAAGTGGCAACAAATAATTAGCAATAGATTATCAGCAGCAAACACTTCTGCCCATGACTGATGTGCGCAGCACGGGCTCGTCTCAGGCTAGCGGATCTGCACCAGTTTGCAGAGACAGACAAAGCAAGAGAAGCTGATCAGGAAAGGAACAGAACCCAGTCGTGGGGATGAGCGCCTCTGGTTATCGGTGCTGCTTTAGCAGCAAAACCGAAGGTTTAGAGAAGCAGCAGTGCGAATCGCCACGACGGGGCCCCGCGGCCGTGAGCGCTTACCGGAAAAGATGAAACAGAAAAGTGATGTCGCCCCGGAGCAAACGGCAAGGCCAGGGGATCAGCGAACCAAGCATTCCAACAGCAGCAATTCAACAAAACAGCTAGTGAGGCACTGCAGCAAACACCAAAGCCAGGGGAACAGCAAACCACGCATTCCAACAGCACCAATCATGTGATCACCTGACAAAACTACCAGATTACCCAAGCAAACACCTAATCAAAAAGCAACTAAACCTTCAGTGAACCAGCACCACTCCATTAA
Source organism: Rufibacter ruber (assembly GCF_014138425.1). Lineage (NCBI taxonomy): Bacteria > Pseudomonadati > Bacteroidota > Cytophagia > Cytophagales > Hymenobacteraceae > Rufibacter > Rufibacter ruber. The sequence continues at coordinate 6,569 of NZ_JACJIQ010000009.1, read as the reverse complement.
TCAGATGACTCAGAAAAACCTCCCTCTTACTTCTCAGACTGCATCAGCAAAAACCTTCTATACGCCATAAAAACCCCAGATTTTGAGACAAACCCCACATACTGGCCCTGGTCTACCACCGGCAGGTTCCAGGCGCCGGTGTGGTCAAATTTGTGCATTACACTGGGCATCTCCTCGTGCATGTCTACAAACTCGGGCGGGAGCTTCATCAGTTGCCTGGCAGTAAGCTGATCATAGAGTTCCGGTTTGAACATGACCTCCTTCAGGTCATCTAGCAGGATGATCCCTTGCAGGTGTTTGTCTTCCGGTGACACCACCGGAAAAAGGCTTCGCTTGGTATGCGTTACGGCCTCCACAATTTTCCCCAAAGAAGTCTGCGGACTCAGCTCATGGAAATTCCGTTCAATGAGCTGCTCCAGCGAAATGGAGCGCAAGATGTTGAGATCACGGTTTTGGGTGAGGATCTGCCCTTTTTTGGCCAGCTCCCGGGTGTCCATGGGGAACTGCTCAAACCAGCGCACCAGCGCGTAGCTGGTGGCCGCCACCACCATGAGGGGAACAATCAGATCATAGCCGTTGGTGATTTCGGCAATCAGGAACACCCCGGTGAGCGGCGCGTACATCACCCCGGCCAGAATGCCCGCCATGCCTACCACGGTAAAATTATCTTCGGGCAGGCGCACAGAAGAAACCATGTTCACCAGCCGCGAAAAAAAGAACCCCACGTAGCCACCCACAAATAGGGAAGGCGCAAAATTGCCCCCGTTTCCGCCCCCGGCCAGGGTGACCGAGGTGGCCACCACTTTCACCAGGGCAATGGCTCCCACAAAGAACAGCACAAACCACCGGTTGTCCTGCATCTGCTCATACAGCTCGGGCTGGAAGAGGGTGTGCAGCTGGCCCTGGGAGAGGGCTTTGATGCTCTCATACCCTTCACCAAACAACGGCGGAAATATAAATATCAATAGCCCCAGGATGGCCCCGCCAATCAGCGCTTTGGTGAATCTGCTTTCTTCGCCCATTCTGTGAAAGAGGCTCTCTACCTTGAGGGTGACCTGGGCATAATACACAGAGACCAGACCGCAGAAGATTCCCAGCAGCAGAAAGTACGGCAGGTTGTGGTAGTCAAACGGCTGCAGTGACCTGAAACTGAACAGCACCTCTTCGCGCATTAGAATGGTAGAGCAGAGCACCCCAGACACAGACGCCAGAATTAGCGGGATGAAAGCCGAAATGGTCACATCTGTAAGCAGAATCTCCAGCGCAAAGAGCAGGCCTGCTACCGGCGCATTGAAGACCGCGGCAATGCCTGCCGCGGCGCCACAGGCTAACAGCACCGTGCGCTCTTTGTAAGAGAAAAAAGGAGCCTTGCCCATATTGGAGCCAATGGCCGCGCCCGTCACTACAATGGGCGACTCCAGCCCCGCAGATCCCCCAAAGCCTACGGTAATGCCGCTGGTGAGCACATGTGAAAACATTTGGCTGCGCCGAAGTTTACTGGACCTCCTGGAAATAGCCACCAGCACCCGTGCCACCCCCCGCTCAAACCTGTTCCGGAAGAAAACCCTGATCACCAGCACCGTGAGCAGAATCCCCATCATGGGTAGCAGCAGGTAGATCTGGTTCTGGAAATAGCTGGGCCTGTTGGTCAACACCAGCTCTCTGATGGCATGGACCAGGTTCTTCAGGATAACCGCCGCCAACCCCGCCGTTATGCCCACCAGCACGCTGAATACCAGCAGCAGCTGCGTACGGGGCAACTTGCGCTGCAACCAGATAACGGCCGCCCTACCGGCTCTGTAAAAGGGGCTTTCAGCTCGTGATTTCCTCATGCACAACTTCTATCTCTTCTGGTGGGAATGCCTGGCAGTCTTCTCAGAACCGCCCTAAACGGCGGCGGCAGCTTTCACTCACTGCCCCTGCACCGGGTAAAATTAACTATTAAAGCCCCCGGATTTCTGTTTTTGGCCTGTTTTCTGAAAAACAGGCCAAAAACAGAAATCCGGACGACTGTGTTCGGAACTTCCTGCGCCCCTATTTTTTCACTCAGTTCACCCTTCTTTCTGGCATTGCACAGCATCTGTATTGATGCAGTAGCGCACCCGGCTGGGCGTTCTTTCATCCTGAAAAAGATGCCCCAGATGAAGCCCGCACCGGTGGCAGAGCAGCTGGATCCTTTCGCGGCCATAGGTGGTTAGCAGTTGCTGCTGCACGTTTTCGTCCAGGTGGGCCCAAAAACTGGGGAAGCCTGTTTTAGAGTCAAACTTCTGCTGCGCCGAAAACAACGCCTCTCCGCAGCGGCGGCAGTGGTAGGTGCCCTGCCCGCGCCCCTGCCTCTCCCACTCTATTTTCCGGTTTTCAAACATAGGGCTTCTGGCTGGGGTCTGGGGGTTCTGGCCGGTCCCACTCTTCTACCTCAAACGTAGTACCCGCCAATCTTACCATGAAAATCTGGTCAAAGCCTTCTGTAAAGCTGGGCGGGGTGAGTTTCTTCTGGCAGTCATACAGCCCCACGTCTTTGATGCGCTCCTTCCCTTCCCGCTGCCGGTTTCTGAGCAGCGCATCTGGCAGGCTGGTGTGAAAATAATACGCCACCACCTCATAGCGTTTTTCTTTGGCCAAATCAATGTATTTCTTCCGCTCCTGCGGCAACGGATTGGTGTTGTCTACCACAAACCTGGCGCTGGTCTGCAGGCAGGTTTTCAGGAACTGGCTTTCGCGGTGGCGGGTGCGCATCAGGTCCAGGCTGATGCGCACGTGGGTGTGAAAGAACCGCTGCTGGTAAAACGTAGACTTGCCCGCCGCCTGTATCCCTATGAAGATGACCGCCTGCACGTGTTCTCCCTTTCTGTAGCGGGAACCGCCTTAAGACTCCTGTGTAGCCGGCACAAACGCCATGGAGATGGAATTCACGCAGTGGCGGGTGTTTTTGGAGGTAAACCTCTCGCCCAGGAACACGTGCCCCAAATGGCCCCCACAGTTTGAGCAGACAATCTCGGTGCGCCTACCGTCAGCATCTGGTACGCGGGTGACCGACCCCGGAATCTCATCATCAAAACTCGGCCAGCCGCAGTGCGACTCAAATTTGTCTTCAGAACGGTACAGCGGCGCATTGCAGCGGCGGCAGATGTAGGTGCCCGGCTCTTTGGTGGTGTACAGTTTTCCGGTGAAAGGGCGCTCAGTGCCTTTGTGCAGGATCACATACTCCTCCTCCGGGGTGAGCTCGTTGTAATTTTTATCTTCGGTTGTCATGATAGTAGATTGCTTTCCCTATTTGTACTGGATTTTAGCGCTTCTCGTTACTTTGTCTCCAGGGGGGCAAAGATACGGCAGAATACGGCACGTGCGTTTTGGGGCTGTTTTTCAGAAAACAGCCCCAAAACAGATACGCCACTCACTATTGGAAATGAGTGGCATATCTGTTTTGGGAGTTTCTGTTTAAACGTTCCCCAGGCGGGAAAAATGGTTTTTCTTTTACCCTAACACATGCTGGGCCAGTACATTCTGCACATCATAGACATTCACTGACTTGTTGAACTTCTTCCTGATGCTGGGCTCCAGCTCACTGGAGATCCAGATCTTGAGTTCGGCATCCAGATCAAAGGTGCCAGCGGTTTCAATGCTGAAGCGGGAGATGTTTTTGTAGGCAATAGAAAGGTATTCTACCTTGCTCCCGGTGAGCCCCTGCCGGTCAACCAGAATCAGCCGTTTGGTAGTAAATATAAAAGTGTCGCGCAGCAGCCGGAAACCCAGTTCTATTTCCTCACCCGGCGTTAAAAGCCTACCATAGTCTTTTACTAACTCTTCCTGACGCACGGTACCCGCATTGCCCATAATGGCTGAAAAGAAACCCATAAGTTGATAAGGTTTAAGGTTAATGGATATGATTCAAATAACTGACTTACCTAAAGAAGATGGGCAGGCCTTTAACGTTTTACAGACCTCCCATGGCAGAAAAATGGCTCTTATTAGGTCTCGTTCTTTAGAGCATGTTTAAATTTGCCTTTTGCGCTGCAAACGGGTATCAAAAGAACCTGACTTCGCGGTTGACTCGCACCATAGCGCGCTGCTATGCTGCTCAAAAAACGCTACGCCAGAACCTTTCGCTCCCCGTTTTCGCTTGCAAAATCAAAATTTATACAAGCTCTTAGGAGCCGGTAACATGAGGTGGTGCGGCCTAAAAAATCAACGTGGAGACCTGCTCGCCACCACTCCTAGCCAGAACCTTACGTTTGTACCCATCTAAAATGTACTGAAGGCGGAGCAGCCGCTAACAAGATACGGTTAAAAGCTTAAAAAAAGTACTTCCTGTTTCTGGCCTGTTATTGCAAAAACAGGCCAGAAACAGGAAGTACTTTTGCAGGCGGAGCAGGATTACTCCTTCACTTCGTTTTTCCCTTCGCCGTTGATCAACTCCACCGCCTTTTCCAGCAGTTCGTCTCGCCGCTGGAGAATACCTTTCACGGTAGGTTGCACCTCCTCGTCTACCCGCACACCCAGGCGCTGGGTAACGGCATTGTTGGGGTAGTACACGCCATTGCCAGACACGCCAACCGTGTAATTGCCGGGCAGGGTGATTTTCTTCACGTCCCCGTCGGCGCCGGCAGATGGCTGGCCCAGCGTGATGCTGCCGGGGAAGAGCCGCTGCAGACTCATGGTATGCCATTCGCCAATGCTGTGGGTGGCCCCGTTCACCAGGAGCACCACCTTGCCAGGGTAGACAACATCTTCTGGGGTAATCTCGGTGGGGTAATACACCTCGGGCTGGGTGAGCAGCCGGTACGTACCCAGGTGGTGCGGGTTCAGCTGGTAGTACCGGGCAAAATAGTGGTTAGGCCTCCCAAATTTCTTGAACGCGTAGTAGTAGACAAAATCACTGTTGTCGGGTTCGCCGCGCATGTCAAAGATCATACCCTTGCCCTTGGCCGCCCGGGTAAAAAGAGAATCCATCAGGCGGAAGTCCTCCTCAGATGTTTCGTCTTTGATCATCCTGAACGTGTCATCAATCCTGAAATAAGCAATGCCCTTGGCCGCATACACCAGGCCTTTGTTCTTCTTGGCCGGCGGTGCCAGCTTCTTCTTAAAGTAGCTGTCAATGAGTTTGGCCTTGGCCGAAGCACTGGGGTCCATCAGCCGAAGGGTAGTGGTCAGTTGCTCTTCGCCCCGCGTGAGCCGCACCTGCATGACCGGGTCTTCTGACCGGAACAGCAGGTTGTCTCCCCACTCCCCCACCCGCGCCCACAGCGCTGATTCATTAGACACTGACAGCACGGCATTCAACGCCTGCCCCCACTCGCCCACCGCCACACTGTCCAGCGCCTCTATCACATCTCCCCGCCTGATATTGGACCGTTTGCAGAGCGCCTCGTCTATAATTGCGGTCACAATAATCTTCTGCTGGGCAAGCTGGTAGTCAAACGGCGGAAAGAAATGGTTCTTAAACAGTTTCTCGCGGTAGTGCAGCTGCCGGAAGAACGGATATGCCTGCGTGTCATCTAGCCGGGCGTTCACGGCCAGCAGCAGCCGCTCATACTGTTCACGGCTGCTGCACTGGGCAAACAGCGGGATGTACTGGCCCACTACGGCATCCCAGTTCTCGTCCAGCAAGTGCTTGTAAGGGTACAGGTAATCTATAAAGGCTTTGAGTTTGGCCAAGGCCAGCATGCGCAGCGGGTAAGGCAGGTTCTCCTCAGGCTTATAAGCGTATTCGGGCTCATGCGGCATGGTGCCGCCGAAGGGGTTGTTGCGCACGTAGGTGTAGTAATGCTTCTCCCCGGTAAACCGGTGCTCAAAGATCTGGTCCAGCAGTTTGCGGTTTTCAGAAGAGAGAAATTTGTTTTTGGTGCGCCAGGCCTCGTCCAGGTTCTTGAGCAGGAAGGCTCCCTTAGGTTCATTTTTCTGCGCCTTCACCTTCTCCCCCTGAGGCACGCCCACGGCCCGTAGCAGCTGCCGGAAAACCAAGTTGGCCTGCTTCTGGTTGGCCGCCGAATCTACTTTGGGCAGATACGCCAAAAACAGGGAATCTGCCTGTACCTGCCCCAGGGCCGAAGCCGGGTGGAAATATTTTACGAAGCCCCAGATCCGGAAGTAGTTCAGCTGTTTCTCGGTTTCAAACCCATCCTGGGCGGCGACTCCCAGGGGAGTTACCAGGTACAAACCAATAAGCAGCAGCAACCCGCCCCTGCCTATTTTATTAAAAAGAGATGTAACCAGAAAGTGTATAGATGCGGTCATGGAATTCAGAAAAGCTCCTCGCTTGTTTGTGCCTTTCGCAAACGGCCAGTGGGAACGTCTACAAGAAACAGAAACATGTTGGCATTTCCCATCGGCTGCGCCGAAACAATGATACCAGCGGGAAATGTGTTTGGCGCTTCTACGGGAGAAACCCTCCCTAATGTTCTGCCACTCCCCATATTTCCTGCTCAAGTTATTTACTAGTCTGCTGAAAAAATCTGTTTTGGGGCCGTTTTCTTACAATACTTCGGACAGTTTATGCTGCGATTCTGCCGAAGTTAAGGACACAGTCTGTTTTGTCCTTGTTATTTAAGTGGCTTTTGTCAAAACCGAAC